>JADFXB010000160.1 GCA_015233935.1 Magnetococcales bacterium
GGGTTTTAGCCAATTTTTTTGCCCAGATCAGGGTGTGGTAAATGGTTGAAAAAGGCTTCGCCTGCTTGCATAGTATTAGGATGGTTATTTTGCAGGATACAAGGAGGCGGCATGGACAAAGGGTTGGCAGCATGGGCCGCCTGGCCAAGACAACGGTTTAAAAAACTGGATGCCCTGCCCAAACAGCAGGCCAGGGTATGGGGGCTGGTCCTGGGGCTGGGAATCGGTGCCCTGCTGGGGCTATTGCCTTTGACTTGGTTCGGTTTCGCCTTTGTGGCGGTGGTGGCGGGGGTTGCTGTTTTGGCTTACAGCAGTGAACCCCTGGCCCTGGTGGTGGCGGAAGAAAAAGTGCCAAAAGGGTTTGTATCCATCCCGGCGGGGGCTTTTTGGATGGGGAGTGAGGATGGGGATGACGATGAAAAACCCCGCCATCGGGTGCATGTGGATGGTTTTCAATGTCAAATTCACCCGGTGACGGTGGCCTTGTATCATGGGGTCATGGGCAGTGAGTTTCAGGGGGATGGAAATTTGCCTGTGACGAAGGTTTCCTGGTTTGATGCGGTGGAATTTTGCAACCGGTGGTCTTTGCAGGAGGGGTTTACCCCTTGTTATGGAAAGGTGGGTGACAAGTCTATTTGGAATCAAGCTGCCGATGGTTTCCGCCTGCTCACGGAGGCCGAATGGGAGTATGCCTGCCGGGCGGGTAGTGAAACGACTTGGTTTTTTGGGGATGATGAGTCCAAATTGCAGGAATATGCTTGGTTTGGTGAAGGTTGGGATAAAGACAATGCTCATCCAGTTGGACAAAAGCTGCCTAATCCCTATGAACTATATGATATGCACGGCAATGTTTGGGAATGGTGCTGGGATTGGTATGGAGCCTATTCCAAGGAGGAGCAGTTCAATCCAGCAGGCCAAGAAACTGGGGAGGATCGTTGTCTGCGTGGGGGTTCGTTTGCCAATTCGCCCGATGTCCTGCGCTCGGCCTTCCGGAGCGGGTACAGGCCCGTGGGCCGGGACAGGTTCTTAGGCTTTCGCTGTGGTCGATTTCCCTCTCGCCAGCATGGCTTGACCTCTTGATTTTTGATCTTTTTTTGGAGTGACAAATGACCACTCAAGCGGAAGTTCAGGACAAATACCTGTCCCAACTGGTAACCAGGGGTGATTTCAAGGATGGACTAAAGAAATTTGAAACCCGCTTGCTCAAATGGGGCACCGCCATGTTCATTGCCCAAACCGCCCTGATCGTCGGTGCCGTGTTCACCCTGCTACGCGCTTTCTCTGGCCACTGATTTCTGCACCCAAGCCCCCAATTTCCCCGCTTCGCGGGATAAAGAAAAGGCGAAAAGGTCAAACATCAAGGCGTCAAGCCATGCTGGCGAGAGGGAAATCGACCACAGCGAACGCCTATGCCCCTGCCCCGGCCCTCGGGCCTGCCCCCGCTCCGGAAGGCCGAGCGCAGGAACTGGGGCGAATCGGCAAACGACCCCCCACGCAGACTCCGATATTCACCACTTGGCGGGCCGGTCGGATCCTCACGGTCAGCAGCTTTATAGCTCTCTTCATACCAATCTGCTATCCACTCCCAAACATTACCATGCATATCATGAAAACCCCAAGGATTAGATTTTTTTTGGCCAATGGGGTGAGTATCTATTCTGGGGTGAGTATCTATTCCTGAATTTTCGTTATACCAGGCATATTCCCCCAACAAGGATTCATTGTCGCCAAAGGACCATTGGCTGGTGGTGCCCGTTCTTGCGGCATATTCCCACTGGGCTTCACTGGGAAGCTGGTAACCAAAGTGTTGGCAGAAGGCGTTGGCATCGTGCCAGGTTACATCTGTTACGGGCCAGTTTTTCTTCTCTTCAGGGAAGGTGTGGTCGGTCTTGAACTGCCGGTATTGTTCATTGGTCACCTCAAACTTGGCCAGGTCAAAGGCGGAGAGGGTGACCTTGTGGGGACATTGTTCATTTGGATAATCATTAGAACCCATGATGAAAGAGCCGGGACACAGTTGAATGAAGGTGATGCCGGTTTTGGGGTCCACCTCTTCCACCGGTTGACACACCGGGTTGATGCGCAAGGGGGAAGTCAGGATGGCCCCCAGGGAGAGACCGGCCAGCAGCCAGAGGGCAAGCCACAAGCGACCGGAAGGGGCGACCCGTACCCGAAATTGCCCGCCATCAAAGGTCATCTCCTGCAACATGCGCTGTTCCAGGGCACTCAAGTCGGTGGCCTGCCAGGGTAAACGAATGCGCTGGCGGCTGCCATGGCGGAAGGTCATTTGGGAAAGGTGGTGTTTAATGACATCAGCCAGTGCTCCCCGACACCTTTCATAGAGAAAGGGAATGGCCTTTTCCCGTTCAGACCACATTTTGAGGAGATGATTTTCTAAGGTTTGGTCATTATTGAAATGCCTTTGCCAGAATTCGACGGCTTTATCCAAACTGGCGTGCCCCTCTTCACACTCCAACAGCCAGTTGAGCAAGGCCACCCGCTGTTCACCCCGCCAGTGCAGCAGGGAGCCGGGGCCGGGAGCTTGCTGGCGCAGAAAAGCGATAGACCAGGGAGAGAGGGTCAACCCCATGGCTTCCCGCATCCCATGCAGGGTTCCTTCATCCACTGGCAGGGGAGAGAGGGCGGCAGCGGCAGCCCATAAACGAAATTGCCGATCCTCCGGTGACAGGTTTGCCTCTTCCTGGGGGACCACTCCACCCAGTCTTTGCGCCAAATGGCGGGGAGAGAGCAGGGAGAGTTCATGGCTGGCCAACAGAGGGGCAAGACCGCTGCGCCCTTCGGAAAAATCCACAAACCACAGGCTGGGCCAGTGGCTCAAATCCCGCAACAGGGATTCCAATTTCAAGCGACCATGCAACAGGTTTTGGCGCATGGAGAGCAGCCGACCATCGGTGAGAATGGCCACCAGGGCGGTATCCCTGCGCTCTTCAATCTCCCGTGGGGCGAACAGCTCCCCCTCCGGGGTGGCCAACCGGTCGGGAACACCGTGAAACCAGGCCACTTCCACCGTCAGACCATGCACCGTCAAGGTCTCCCGCAACTCTTCCGCCAATTTGGCCAGGTGGTGATTGTCCACCGACTGATCCAGCCACAACCACACCTCATGGTGGTGGTGCAGTTGCTGAAAATGCAGGTGGGGCAGACCGCCAGCCCGCGCCGTGTCTTCCACCGTTTTTTTCACATCCAGTTTGCGGCTCAACTCCCCGGTGATAAATCGACCAATCCCCCACACCAACACCTCCCGATCCTCCCTGGTCAACAACAACTCCTCCGGGGAGGGGGTGAAGGGAATGGAATGTCGCGGTGTTTCCTCTTCCTTTTGGTCCGTTGCAGGCGGCAACACATGGCGATAACGTAATTTTCTCCACAACCTGCCCGCCACCATCAGGGCGAGAATGGCCAGAACCAAATGGGGACCAGGTTGTATTCTGGTATCTTTGTATGTGTTGATAATTTCAGGTGGGGTGGGGCAGTTCTTAAATTTTTCTCTTAATTCACGTTTTTTTTGCAGAGGTTCATATACTTGTTGTTCAAGAATAGTTTGAACAGGAGAAGGTTCGTTAAAAAAATAATCATGAAAATACAGGTCAATAACCACACCCAAAAAGAAGATGAAGACCAATAGGTAACCTGGGCGAAAAAGACGAAATCGTCGGCGGGAATAGGAACCAGTCGGTAACCAAACAGGACGGTTGCCTTTGAACTCCTGTTGGCCTGCCTGTTCCAGATCAAAGTTGACCTGTTCCTGCCAAGCCTGGAAGGTGCGTTGAAATATTTCCCGTTCCGCCTGGTTTTTCACCAGCAGGGATTGCAGCAGGGAGGAGAGGTGGTGTTGGTCCCGCACACCGTCGGGCAGGTGTTGAAAAACCTGATGCAGGCGTGCCACCTCCCCCACGCCGATGGTGAGACCGGCCAAGCGCAAGGCGTGCAGCAGGCCATCCAGACCGGCGGAGGTGATCATGGCCTAACGCAGGGTTTGCACATCGCCCCGATCCTTGATCAAGGCGTTGAGGAAGGGGAGTTGATCCAGGGAGGCATCCCGCAAGCGGCGAGCATTGGCCTGACCGCTGGCCGAGAGGATGGCCAGCCACACCAACAATTCAGCCGTGGCCGGTTTTTTGCGGATATCCCGACTGCGCAACTCCAAAAACCGTTGGATGGCAATATCTTGCACCTGGGGGTCCAGATTGGGAAAATCCCCCACCCTGGCCGCCACCGCCTGGCGGATGAGTTCTTCGTTGAATTCGATGTGGTGAAAAATACAACGGCGCAAAAAGGGTTCCGGCAGGCGGCGTTCGCTGTTGCTGGTGATCACCACCACCGGCGGCGGACGCTCCCCTCTCCCCACCACCTCCCCCGTCTCCCCCACGGTAAAGGTGTGTTGATCCAGAATATTGAGCAAATCATTGGGAAAATCCCGTGGTGCCTTGTCGATCTCATCCAGCAACACCACACTGGCTCTTTTATCATCATAGGCCAGCCACAAGGGGCCTTTCTGGATAAACTCTTGTTTCAAAATCCCCTTCCCCTGCCGTTGGGGATCCTGGGCTGCTTGCAAATAGGCGATGGCATCAAAACGATAGAGCAAATCTTCCGCCGTGGTGGTACTGCGGACAAAAAGCGGATAGAGTTGAATACCAAAATACCAGGCCAAATAATGGGCCACCTGGGTCTTCCCCGTCCCCGGCTCCCCCGTCAACAACAAAGGTGCCCCCACCGTCAGGGCCACATTGATGGCATCCACCAACTCTCTGTTGGGAATATAATATTTGGCCGCCTCCTTGTGGCTTCCCAAGGAAGGGGGAATATCCCTGGTTTCCAACAACTGCCGTTGCCGGTCAGAACGGTTGGCGGGGGACAAAATTTCAAAGGTTGCCATGGATCATCACCTATTTTAACGTGATCTCTTCTTCCGGGAAGTCAACACCCATTGCACGATTCAGCTTATCCAGGAGGGCCAACCAGCCAAAATCTACCCCTTCCTGCAATAAATTAACCACCTCCTGATAATGGCCCTTGGTTTTTTTCATTATTAATCTACTGATATTGGGATAAAGACCGAAAGGGCAGCCATAATGGGGATTTTTCAGTAAGTCATCCAACTCATGAAAGGGTACGCGCTCCAGGGCAGGGATAAAGCGTATCCAAAAGGAGGCGATATTCAGGTTACGGCGGGCTTTTTCCAGGGTTGCATCGATAAAAGAGAAAGCCTTTTCATCGTTGGCTTGAATGGCCAAAGTGGTCATGATTCGCAGGTTTTGTGGCGTCGTTTCCGCCATTAAAGCACAATATTCCAACCATTGGGTTAATTTCTTACCTGCCAAAGGAGGAGAGCAACCGCTTTCCAGCCCATGACATCCCCAATCCAGCCATAAAACTGGTTTGCGATGGTCGAGTGTACGGGGGGCAAAACTGCGGAGGATATGACCCAATGGGGTGTTGGCAGCATGTTGCCCTGTCTCCCGCAAGGCGGTAGTAAAATCATCTTGACTGTTGATAATGGAGGGAAAAGCAACACGGACAGGTTTAAGAAGGATCAACTCCCCCATATTTATTTCCAAGTCGTGTTGCACTTGGGAGGAAAAATCGGGGAGATGATTGCCCTCCTCTGCATGGGGGACCATGGCCATGAGTTTGAATGAACCGTGGTTGACCAATTCACCCAACCATTTGCGAATCAGTGCCTTGGGGGTGTCTCTATCCAGGTTGAGTTTAACGGAAATGTGACGACGCAAAGGGGCTGTCTGGATGGAGGTCCAGGAAGAATATCGCTGAATGGCAACCACAGTTTCTTCCTCAGGGTTGCCAATAGGGACATTCAAGGCTAGTAGCGGATCCATTTCCTGTTGCAACCAACGGGCAAACCAATGGCTGAAGACGGTATCCGCATCCCTGTTTTCTTCCTCTGAAGGGCGTTGCACCAGCAAGGGAATATTTTGATACAGTTGATTGATGGGTGATAGGGGGCCATGGGTATTGAAACAGAGTAGCTTTACCGTCATGCCCGGCATTTTCAGCCAGTTGGCCAACGAGGCAAGTTCCAGGGGTCCATCCTGCATCTGAAGAGATTGATCTTCCACCTTCCCATGGCAGTAAATCAATTGGGGTAGCATGCCGCTTAAGGCCATTTCCACTTCATCCCCACGGGTAACCACCCGAAACCAGGGATCGTTTATTTTCGGTGCTCCCCATGCCTGTACCAATATTTCTTGCAAAGATTGCACATGCAAACTATTGCCATCGGCAGTCAGTACCAGGACGTTAAATGGGGGGTGCAATTGAACGGGGGCAAAGGGCATAGCCCCGTCCCCCGGCAGAAAAAGCCAACCAGCCTCTGATAACAGGTGAGCCTGCCAGCGGGTAAGCCGCCAGGGTAGTGTGAGGAGTTCTGCTATTTCTGTGGTTATGTACAGTTTGACCGGTGCGAAAACAGGCGTGGGAGCAGTGGCTTTGAGGGGAGTGAACAATTTATTAAAAAGAACCTTATGGTTATCTTCTGCTGCGCCAAACAACAAACTGAAAAGCTCATTTCCCCAAAATTCATCATGCGGCCAATCGCCAAATAGGGTCTTTCCCCGTTTGACCATTTTATTGATTTTATCCATGGAAATGGCCACTTGTTTCCATGTGCGCGTCAAGGTGAAAACGCTTTCACCATCCCGACGCAAGGAAAAGCCGGTCTGCAACTCCTCTCCCCGTCTGTCCATCCGACACCATAATTCCACATGATGGGATGGAGAAGGAGAAGATTTTGAGGGTAGAGCAAGCTGAATTATTTTGGCGACCAAGCCAGAGACGCGTTCAGCCAACATATTGAACTGATTTTTCCACTCCACCTCACTCATGCCCACCAAAGGTTTATCTGGAGAGCCATAACCATTCAATTTTGCAATATGTTGAATGGGTAACTTCTGGATTGGAGAGGGGGAGAGAAAGACGGGCAAAACCGGCATCTTTTCCTTTTCAAGTCTTGCCAGAATGGGGGGCAGTTCCTTTTCCTGAATATAGTCAGAGGCCAGAAAATTTTCTGAAATCAGTAAAATAACGGCCACCGCATCCTCAATAGCGTTGGCAATGCGCTCATCAAAGACTTCCCCACCCTGAATCAGTCGGTCACTACAAGCCAGCACCACCCCATTTCGCTCAAAAGGTTTGAGGAAAGGCAGCAGACGATCCAGCCATGAGGCATCTTTACGGCTGTAGCTGATGAAAATGGTTCTCGACATGTGGTTGATTTTTGAGAAAAAAGTTATTCAAAAACAAAGAATTTTTCCTGGAGAACCACTCAAGGTCTCAAGTAATCAGTGTAGCGAAAAAGAATGGCAAGGCAAAGAGTCTTTCTGCTTTGGGGGGAGAAAAAGAAAATTACATCTGG
>JADFXB010000161.1 GCA_015233935.1 Magnetococcales bacterium
CGGGGAGGATGGGGCCTTTTTCTTATTTCCGGGATGCATAGGGATCACAGGTTGGGCATCCCCGCCAGGGGATGGAGACGGTATGGATGGCACCGGGCATCAAAATGTTGGAAAAGACGCTCTCGCCATGACAATCCAGGCAACAACTGGCCATGTCCCCATTCCACAAGACCACACACCAGTTTTCCCGTAAAAAGTTGCACCCCTGGAGATAATCCCACTCCCGGGCCGGGGCGTTGACCCAACGGCAGAAGAAGAAACTTTGATTGTTGACGTTGTAGGCCCGATAGATGCGAACCTTGCTGCCTTGAGTCTTGGCTTGCAGGGCGGCCAGGGCCTGCCAATAGGTGGCCACCGGCTCATCCTTCCATTGATGCACCGAGAGGATGATATCAAAGGGGGTGTCCAGCTCCATCATCATGGGCAATTTGCGCTCCAACAGGGTGCCGTTGGTGGCAAACTGGATGGTGAGACCCGCCTCCTTGACCTGACGAAAACGTTCTTCCAACTTGGGATGCAACAGGGATTCACCAAAATGGTGGAGAATCACCCGATCCTTGCCCATATCCTTGGAGTGGCTGACACATTTTTCCAACACCTCTGCCGACATATGCCCCTTGGGCCGGGTCATGGTGGGGTGGGGACAATAGGAACAGTCCATATCACAAAAATTGGTCAGTTCAATTTGAAAAATATCGATAGGACGTTTGGCATATTGGAGCATGGAAGCGGCCTGTGGCAGGAGAAGATTCGATGGTTAAATTACAACAGAGTTGACCCCAATTGGCAACCGCTTTCAAAGCTCTTCCAACGCCTGGGCACGGGCCATGCGGTTGTGCAACTCCTGGTAGAGAGAACATTCTGCCATCAACTGGGCATGGTTTCCCTGGGCGATGATGCGCCCTTCATCCATGACATGGATGATATCCGCCTGATGCAGGGCCGCCACCCGATGGCAGACCATGATCACGGTGGTGGTGTGGTCTTGCATCAGGGCGTTGAGAATGGCCGCTTCGGTGCGGGCATCCACACTGGCGAAAATATCATCCAGGAGCAGGACCGGGGCCTGCATGGCAAGAGCACGGGCCAAAGCCACCCGCTGCCGCTGCCCACCCGACAAGGTGATCCCCTTCTCCCCCACCAGGGTCTGCATTTGTTGGGGAAAACGGCGAATTTCTTCCTCCAGAGAGACCTGTTTCGCCAGAGACCAGGCAAGTTGGGAATCGCCCTGATTGAGGCCATACAACAGATTTTCTTCCACCGAGAGGGAAAACAACAAACTTTCCTGGGGGGCCATGGCCAGGGTGGCCCGAATATCTTCTTCGGCAAGGGCATTGATATCCTCGCCATCCAGAAAAATGGTTCCATCGGGTACTGGATAAAGTTTGGCCAACACATGCAACAGGGTGGATTTGCCACACCCCACCTTGCCCACCAATCCCACAAATTGACCGGCCTGAACTTCCATGGAAACATTTTCCAAAATATTTTTTCCCGCCTGCTCCCCCTTGACCGGATAGGCAAAGGAAAGTTGACGTACTTCAAGGTTACCTTGCCTGGCCACCCCCTTGTTGGCCTCCACCAACGGCACCCCTTTGGGAACCTTTAATAACAACTCCAGACGATCCAACCCCACCAACCCCCGTTGAATGACGGTGATGATCCACCCCAAGGCGATGGTTGGCATGATGAGCAAGGCCAGATAGCCGGAGAAGGCGACAAAATCCCCCACCGTCAACTGCCCCTGAGCCACCAAAGTCCCCCCATAGTAGACCACCAACAGGGTACTGGCCCCGCCACCAAACATCATCAGGGGATTATACAAACTTTGCAGATTGGTATGTCTGGAATGGCTATGATGAAGTCGATCCAACTGATTTTCAAAAAGGTTCAGTCTGGCCTTTTCCTGGCCATGGTTGCGGATCACCGCCATTCCCACCAGGGATTCTTGCACCAAAGAGGTCAATTCGCCGAATCGATCCGCTGCCTGCCGACTGAGGCGAAACAAATGTTTGGTGAGCAAACGGGCCAACAGCATGACCAGGGGATAGGGAGAGAGGGCGATGAGGGTCAACCAGGGATCCATGGTGATCATCACCGGCAGGGTGATGGCATAGGCCATGGCGGTGTTGGAGACTTGCAAAAAACCGGGACCGATGAACATGCGAATGGCCAGGACATCGTTGGTGCCACGAAAGACCAACTCCCCGGTACGGGCCTGGTCATAGTAGGTGGCATCCAGTTGCAACAAATGGTTGTGATAATCCCGGCGCAGATCAAATTCCACCTGCCGCCCGATCTGAAACACATGGGTACGCCCGCGAATGCGCAATAAAACAATAAGCCCCGCCAAACCCAACAACAGAATCACAAAAGGAACCACCGATTCATGCCGGGTAATGGCATCGGTGGCATGTTTCATCACATAGGGAATCGCCGCCGCCGTCAAATTGGTCAACGCCAGCAACCAAAATCCCCAAAAAAAGGCCCAGGCATGGCCCTTCAGATAGGGAAGCAGGAGTACCAGGCCGGGATGTGTGATGAATTTGTTCAAGGTTGGTCCGTTTACGCTGGGAACCACGACGGCAGGTTTAGGGCCTGTTTTCCCCAATCAATTGTTTTATGTTTAGATCTTGAGTCAAATAGATATTTTGTTTACGTTCGACCTGAATATAATGGGCTTTTGCTGGTTCTGTGTTGGAGCCATTGTGGATATTTGTACGACCACTTGCCCTCTTTCTACCACTGGACAAACTAATCACAACAAATCTCTTTTCAGTAACATCCGTAATTAGGGAAAATCCATTGAACCCTAATAAAATGGAATTGCAATAATCAACAAAACAATTACTCCCAACAAATTTATGCTCTATTTGGCTTTTCTTAAAGTTGCCAGACTTTAGTTCAATAAAAAGAAAATAGGCTGCATCTTCCTCCTCTATAAACAATAGGTAGTCACATCTTGTTCTTTTTCCTCCTTGTTCCGTAAAGTAATCAGGAGGAGGAAACATACCGTCCAGCTTTATCATCAACGCATGGCGCGTTTTCAGCCATAGTCTACATTTCGGAAAATTTTTTGCAGATGGATCAGACTCTTCCAGGAAGAAAAACCAAATCCCGTTATCTTCCATGGGATGAAGGATAAACTTTTTCTCAAATAGAGTTCTAATATTTTCCAGGAAAGGCATGGCTGCACCTGTCTTTAGTCGTCTTCCCCAGAGAAAGAAATATCGTCTTCAATCTTATTCATTTGATCAATGGTACTGTTAAAACTTTCCACAATAAATCCATATTTCTCGTTACCACTGGCTGGGGTCAAAGTGAATCCTTTGCGCCTTCTAGCTCTTCCCTCCTGCTGACCAGACTCCTCTTCGGCAATGTATATTTTCACGTCATCAAACGATAAACATTCTTCCACCTGATAACCATGTTTTTTCCGAACAGCCTGAATGGCCGGATGTTCCCTTTTAAGCATGATCAATGTATTGAGTTCTTTTACAATATAATCACTATGGGTAGTGATAAAGACATTTAAACCGATATTGCACAATCTGGCCAACAGCCTGGCAAGCAACCTTTGATTTTCCGGGTGCAAATTCAGTTCTGGTTCATCAATGATCACCATATCGCCTGGTGCTGCCATATGGCGCAAATAATATCCAAAGGCCAACAATGATTTTACAGAGCTGGAAACTTCATTAATGCCCAACCTGATATTTTTATTATTGGATGGCACAAAAACAACCTTACCCCGAATAACCTGGGAATCACCACCAATAATTTTAGAAAATCTTTCAAGTATTTGGGCATGATCACGAACAATAAAACTTTCCCGATCCACAATATTTTCAAGTCTGCGTACAAAGTCCACATCAAAATTCACCGGGGATGCATAGTTTGAATAGGCTGTGGAGAGTAACTCCAATGGGTTCAGTTGATTACCATCAGAACGAACCATTTTTTCCAGTATTCTATTGCGGGCAAAATCCAGCTCATTTCTAAATATGGCAGCTCCTGTCCTCTCGGCACTAAAAATAAAAGGACGAGGAAAAGGACTGCCAAAAACATGTACTTTAAGGAAAGTAGATAGGACCATTAAAAGAAAATTTTTATCTACCGCCCTCTCTTTATTCAACAAAGAAATAACCACCATATTATTGCCTTTTTCTTTTGAAATCGACAATATTGGTTCATGGTCAACAACAATTACTTTATTCTCAATAACAAGCCCTTGCAAGAATAATGACCTTCCCAATCCATACATAACATCGGCTGTCATTTCTACATTAACAGATGCATCCAATAAACTTTTCTGACTATTCGCAAGAACATTTGGCAATGTTTTAATGTATTTACCACAGACATCAACCAGCATTGCATCTTCATGACTAGCTATTTCAACAATATTTATCGAGATATTTCCATTAATTACCAGATTATCAATTAAATCAATCGGAATTTCTGGAATGTAATGATTCATGTAATAATCAAGGAAGCCATAAAATGCATAAGCTACATAGGTTTTACCTGTATTATTTTGTCCACACAACAGGGTCATGCGTCCCGGTTCAAATTCGGCATGACGGATGACACCCAAATTTTCTATAATGAACTTAAACTCACGCATCCCCCTCCCCTCCTCACCCCGGTGACAGCAAACGCAAGGCCGTGCGCAAGCCTTCGGAAATGTTGCTCACCTCTCCCAAACGTGAAAGCACCTGCTCCACCTGGGGTTTTTTGTAGCCCAGATTGAGGAGGGCCGAGAATAATTCCTCCCGCATGGTGGCCGAGGCGGGGATGGGGGCCACCGACTCCTGAGAAGAGGACGGCATTACCCCGCCAAAGTTGGGCAGGCGATCCTTGAGTTCCACCGCCAGACGCTGGGCCAGACGACGACCGATGCCGGAGATGCGGCACAAGGTGGTCAAATCGGCCCGGTTGATGGCATCGGCAAAGGTGGCGGGGGACATGGCCGACAAGGTGGCCAAGGCCAGCTTGGCACCAATACCCGTCACCTGATTGAGGGACAAAAACAACTCCCGCTCATCCTTGCTGGCAAAACCATAAAGATGAAAGGCATCCTCCCGCACCACGGTGACGGTGACAATCTGCACCGCCTCCCCTTCCAACGGCAGGGTTTCATACGTGGAGAGGGGAATAAACACCCGATAGCCCACCCCGGCCACATCCACCAGGATCCAATCCGGGTGCTTTTCCGCCAGAATTCCTCGCAAACGGGCAATCATGGTCTGGCCTCCCTGGCCTGCAAGGCAGGCGATTGATGGTGAAGATGGCAAATGGCAATGGCCAGGGCGTCGGCGGCATCCTGGGGCGGGACGGCGGACAGGTTGAGCAATAAACGGATCATCTCCTGCACCTGATGTTTTTCCGCCTGGCCATAACCCACCACCGATTTTTTCACCTGCAACGGGGTATATTCATGGACGGTCAGACTGTTAAAACCCGCCGCCACCACCGCAGCCCCCCTGGCATGGCCCAGCTTCAAGGCACTCTCCACGTTGCGGGAGACAAACACCTGTTCCACCGCCACCGTATCCGGCTGCCAGGTCTGGATCACCTGCACCACCCCGCGAAAGATGATATCCAAACGAACCGGCAAGGGATCCGCCGTGCGGGTTCGCAAGCAACCGTTGGCCACATGCAGCAAACGGTTGCCCACCCCATCCACCACCCCCCAACCGGTAACCGAAGTACCGGGATCGATCCCCAAAATGCGCAAGGTTTCGCTCCCGTTTAACCCAACCGCTCCATGATTTCGTCGGCAATGTCAAAATTGGCGTAGACATGCTGCACGTCGTCGTTATCTTCCAAGGCATCCATGAGCTTGAGCATCAATTCCGCCTGCCGCTCATCGTTCAACCCCACCGTATTTTGCGGACGCATCACCACCCCTGCCTCAATGGGATTAAACCCCTTGGCCGCCAATGCCTCCTGCACGGTGAGAAATTCGTCGGGATCGGTCAACACCTCACAATTGTCCCCATCGGCAATAATATCCTCCGCCCCCGCCTCCAGGGCCGCTTCCATCAGGGCATCCTCACTCACCCCCTCATAAATCAACTGACCCTTGCGGTCGAACATGAAGGCCACACAACCGTTGGTGCCCAGATTGCCCCCATTTTTATTGAGCAAATGACGCACATCCGCCACCGTGCGCTGCCGGTTATCGGTAAGGGTGTCAACAATAACCGCCACCCCACCCGGACCATAACCCTCGTAACGAATTTCCTCATAATTGGCCCCATCCAGCTCACCAGAACCCCGCTTGATGGCCTTCTCGATGGTATCCTTGGGCATGTTTTGCGCACGCGCTGCCGTAATGGCGGCTCTTAAACGGGGATTAGCCCCCGGATCCGGGCTGCCATGCTTGACCGAAACGGTAATTTCACGAATCAGCTTGGTGAATATTTTGCCACGCTTGGCATCCTGCGCGCCTTTGCGGTGTTTGATGTTGGCCCACTTACTATGTCCTGCCATGCTTTGCTCCCTGTCTATATTTTAAAAGCCGGGAAAGATAATCTATCCCGCGCCCCCCTATTAGATTAAAGGAAGCCGCCCATGGTGTCTAGAAAGGATGCTACCTCGCTCAATGTGGTGCGACCTTCCAGGACTTTTTTGACGCCTACCCCCAGCAAGGGAACAAAGCCCCGATTTCTCGCCTCCCGCCTTAACACAACCGCATCGGTGCGTTGGGAGATCAACTCTTTGAGAACTTCATCCACCATCAGCATTTCATAAATGACGGTACGCCCCTTGAAGCCGGTGCCATAACATTTGGGGCAGCCCCGATTGCGATAAAGTTTATCCGCGCCTTCCAGATGGCCCATGGAGGCCAGGGCACGCAAATCATCCCCCGAAGGTTCATAGGCCTCCCGACACTGGACACACAACAGGCGCACCAGTCGTTGGGCAATCACCAGGGTCAAGGCAGAGGAGACCAGATAGGGTTCCACCCCCATATCCACCAAACGGGTGGCCGCCCCTGGGGCATCGTTGGTATGCAGGGTGGACAACACCAGGTGGCCGGTCAAAGCCGCCTGCACCGCAATACGGGCCGTCTCTTCATCCCGGATCTCCCCCACCATGATCACGTCCGGGTCGTGACGCAAAAAATGGCGCAACGCCTTGGCAAAGGTGTAATGAATGCGGGTGTTCACCTGCACCTGGGTCACCCCTGGCACCTTCACCTCCACCGGATCTTCCACCGTCAACACGTGCCGTTTTTCCTGGGCCAGCACAAAGGAGATGGCCGCTCGCAAGGTGGTGGACTTGCCGCTTCCCGTGGGACCGGTCAATAAAATCATGCCATAGGGCAA
>JADFXB010000162.1 GCA_015233935.1 Magnetococcales bacterium
TTTCCGGGCTGATCCAACTGTAAACCCCATGCAAGGCGATGATGTCAAATTTGGGGGTTTCGGTTGCGGCAAATTGGCGGAAGGAGGCTTCCTGTAGGGTCAGATTTTCCAACCCTGCGGTGGCTGCCAGTCTTTGGGCAGTCACCACATGGCTGGGATTGAGATCCACCCCCCAAAAACGACCATGGGGATAGCCCGCCGCCATCATGGCCAATCCCAAACCCCGCCCAAACCCCAACTCACAATAATTAAAAGATTTTTCTAAATAATCACCACACCGCATGCTTTTTAAGGTATGGATCAACATCATGTTGCCTGGGGTCATTTCAGGATAAAATCCCGATGTATAGGTCATATCGGCCACATAGCCGTCGGTCCACTCATTCACAAATGTTCTCCCTACCCTGATTTACTTTAAACCTGATCCAAACCTATTGCCTTAGGTTACGGCAGAAGAGGCTCTAAAACAATAGAAACTCTTGTCCAAACGGGTACGAGAAATCAATTTTGCCCCATTGGAGTAAATGTTACCTATTTTCGTATTGACTGCAACAAATCAAGGATGGTATCACTGCACCTGATTTGCATCCGTTGCCTGGAAAATTTATATTTTTACATGGAACATTTGCCGGTTTTGACATTGCCGGGAGAAGTTTTTATAGTGCAGAATGTACGAAATTTTGCATGCGGGATTTATTAATTCATTTTGATACATATCTGGCTATCACCATGCCGTCATCAGAGCATGGCGGGCTGTCGTGGGTTGGGGGCGGCAGCGGTCCACACCATCCGTTATTGGTGCAACTAATAGCGAATGCGTTTTATTCGCAGGGGAGGAGCTATGAATAGCCATGACCTGGTCATTGTAGGTGCCGGCCTGGCGGGGATGCGGGCTGCCCTGGAGGGGGCAATAGCAGGCATTGACGTGGCCATTGTCAGCAAGATCCATCCGTTGCGCAGTCACTCCTGTGCAGCCCAGGGTGGGATCAACGCCGCCATCGATGCCAAGGATTCCCGCGAATCCCACGCTTACGATACGGTCAAAGGGTCCGACTTTCTGGGTGACGAGGACGCCATCGAACTGATGGCCAACGAAGCCCCCGAATGCATCCTGGAAATGGATCGCATGGGGTGTCCCTTCTCCCGTCTGGAAGATGGCAGCATTGCCCAACGTCCCTTTGGTGGGGCAAGTTTTGATCGCACCTGTTATGCCGCCGACCGTACCGGACAAGTTTTGCTCCACACCCTGTGGGAGCAGTTGGTCAAGTCGGGGGTGCGGGTCTATGAAGAGTGCCAGATACTGAAAATTTCCACCGACGGTAAAGGGCATGTGGCTGGGGTGGTGGTGATCGATATCAAGACCGGAGAAATTTTCGGACTGGCGGCCAAGGCGGTGTTGATTGCCACGGGTGGCTATGGACGGGTCTTTCTGGCTTCCACCAACGCCACCTCCAGCACCGGTGATGGCATGTCCCTGGCCATGCGGGCAGGTGCACCACTGGCCGATATGGAATTTGTCCAGTTTCATCCCACCGGCTTGCGCACCAGCGGTATTCTGGTGACCGAAGGTGCCCGTGGCGAAGGTGGACATTTAATTAATGCCCTGGGTGAACGCTTCATGGGCAAGTATGCCCCCACCAAGTGGGAGCTGGCTTCCCGAGACGTGGTCTCCCGTGCGGAACAGACCGAAATCATCGAAGGTCGGGGCCGGGATGGGGCCATTTTCCTGGATCTGCGCCATCTGGGTGCGGAAAAAATTCTGGAAAGATTGCCGCAAATTCGTCAGTTGGCCATCGATCTGGAAGGGGTGGATCCCATTCGTGAGCCGATTCCGGTACG
This sequence comes from Magnetococcales bacterium, assembly GCA_015233935.1. Taxonomy (GTDB): domain Bacteria; phylum Pseudomonadota; class Magnetococcia; order Magnetococcales; family JADFXB01; genus JADFXB01. Next base: position 1,840 of record JADFXB010000162.1, read on the forward strand.
ACCGACGGTCCACTATTCCATGGGAGGCATCCGTACCGATAAATATGGTGCCTCTCCTTTGCCCGGCTTGTTTGCTGCGGGTGAGGCCGCCTGTGTATCGGTGCATGGGGCCAATCGGTTGGGAGGCAACTCCCTGCTGGATACCATCGTCTTTGGCAAAATTACCGGCAAGCGGGCCAGTGAATATGTGGCCAAAGCCCCCCGCCCCGATTTTCCCAACTCCGATGTCCAACAGGTGAAAGCCATGGTGGAGGAGTTGAAACAGCGGCAAGATTGGGGCATCCGTCCCATTGAGCTTTATACCCGCATGGCCTCCGCCATGAACCGCTATTGCGGGGTCTATCGTACCGGGGAGGATTTGGAAATCCTGTTGGGCTTGTTGCCGCAAATTCGCAAGGATTACCAACTCATCCACCTGGATGACAAGAGCGACTTTTTCAACCAGGATTTGCTGCGCGCCCTGGAGTTGGGCAACATGATCGATCTGGCCGAATGCATCGCCCGTGGGGCGTTGGCGCGGCAGGAGTGTCGGGGTGCCCAGTATCGCAACGACCATCCGCAACGGGATGACGAAAACTGGCGCAAGCATACCCTCTTTCATTGGGATGGCAACAAAGGCGAGGTGGTGCTCTCCTATGAGCCGGTGCGCACCCTCGGCAAACCCGAATATACACCCAAGGTTCGGGTCTACTAGAAAGGTCAGGGGAGGCGATTATGGCCGTGCAGGAGTACACCTTTCGCATTCAACGCAACCGCCGGACCAAACAGGGGGAGATCGAAACCCGCTGGCAGGAGTTTCGGGTCGAGGCGGAAGCCACCACCACCGTGTTGCAGGCCTTGGATGAAATCCGGGGCCATCAGGATGGCACCATTGTCTTTCGTCAATCTTGCCGGTCGGCCATTTGCGGTTCGTGCGCCATGCGCATCAACGGACGCACCCGGCTGGCTTGCAAAACCCATGTGGGTTCGGTAGCCAAGGATGGGGTGGTGGAATTGGCCCCCCAGGCCAATCAACCGGTCCTCAAGGATTTGGCCATCGATATCGGCGAATTTTTCAAACGGGTTCGCCATATCAACCCCTATATTCAAGAGGGGAACGAGGCGGCCACCAGTGTCACCAGCGGCTCTTATGATCAGGTCAACCATGTGACCCAGTGTATCATGTGCGGCTGTTGTTATTCCGATTGCACCATGGCGGAGGTGAGTCCCGAATTTATCGGTCCGGCAGCTCTGGCCAAGGCATTCCGTTTTGTCTCCGATCCACGGGAGGGGAAGAAGACCGAACGGTTGCAACAGCTCTCGGAAGAGCATATGGTCTGGAGTTGCAGCCGTTGCGCCATGTGCGTACAGGTTTGCCCCAAGGATGTGGCCCCCATGGAGGCCATCGTCAAGTTGCGTACCCGCGCCATGGCCAAGGGTTATACCCATACCGCCGGAGCCAAACACGCCTTGGCCTTCCATGAGGATATCCAGAAGAGCGGTGATCTGAACGAGTTTACCCTGATGATGCGTACCGTCGGACTCTTTGGCACCCTCAAGGAGACCCTGACCGCCCTGCATCTGATGAAAAAGGGTAAAATCCCCTCCCCCTTCCCCCATCAGGCCGAAGGGGTGGGAGAACTTGGCAAGATCTATCAAATTTTGGAACAAAATCCCCTGGACGTGGAGACCAAGGCCAAGGAGGTCGTTCCTGAGTGATTCCCGGCAGGGATCACCGACTTCCAAAGCGATCCCGCGACGACTTTACCCAAGGTTGACTTGGGCTGTTACAGGAGAACCCTACCATGTCTTTGGAATTTGCCTACTATCCGGGTTGCGCCGCCAAGCAGGTGCAAAAAGAGGCGGACTGGGCGGCCCGTGCCGTTTGTAAGGAGTTGGGCATTGGATTGCACGCCATGCCCCGTTCTACGTGTTGTGGCGCGGTCTCGTTACGGGAGTCCAAACCCGCCTTTTCCCTGGCGGTGGCGGCCCGTATTTTGTCGGAAGCCGAGGCCCAGAAACGCCATCTGGTGACCATTTGCAACACCTGTTTGCAAACCCTCTCCCATGCCAACCATCGTTTCAAGAATGAGCCGGAGATTTTGGAAAAAATCAACGGCGTTCTGAAACAGGCAGGGGTGCGTCCCTATGAGGCCACCATCAAGGTTTTTCACCTGCTGTGGGTGATTACCGATCAATTTGACCAGGCGGTGTTGCGGGGCAAGATTAAACGTCCCCTCAACGGCTTGAAGGTGGCCTCCTTTTATGGTTGCCACAATCTGCGGCCTGAAGACATCTATGACAGCAAGGCAGGGGATCATGCCGATCATTTGGACCGGCTGGTTACCTTGTTGGGTGGCAAGCCGGTAGCCTTTGAAGGGTGGAATCGGTGTTGTGGCTTTCATGTTATGTTGTCAGATCCGTTGGAAATGCGTAGCATGGTGGCCACCAATTGTCTGAACGCCAAGGAGTCGGGGGCGCAAATGATGATCTCCCCCTGCACCTTGTGTGACATGGCCCTCAATGCCTACCAAGGGGTGGCAGAACGCACCCTGGGACAGGAGATCGATATGCCGGAGGTCAACTTTGCCCAACTGTTGGGACTCTCCCTTGGCCTGGATGCCAAGAGTCTGGGCATGGATCGTTTGCATGTCTCCGCCCAGCCGGTCCTTTCGGCCCATGGAGTGATTTGACCACCGCCTGTTTGACAGCGGAACGTCTTCGGCAAGGTCCAGCCTGTGTGGTGGACTTTGCCGAGACGGGACCGCCCCGCCTGTTTGTTTCTCCCCTACAGCAATCTTTTGCCTGGTCCCCAGATCAAGTTATTCCCTTGTTACAAGAAGCGGAGCGGTGGAGCCATGCTGGTTTGTGGGTGGTGTTGGCTGTGGGCTATGAAGCTGCGGCAGCCTTTGACCTGCCGGTGGTGGCGGGGCAGGGTCAAAAAACGCCCTTGGCTTGGTGTGGTGGGTTTCAGAATTTCCAGTTATTCCATTATCCGCCGATTGCAGAGAATAACGACCTGCCAGGGGTGACGGTGGTTCCTGCCCTTTCCCAAGAAAGCTATCAGCAGCGGTTGCAACAGATTCACCGAGCCTTGTTGGCAGGGGAGAGCTATCAGGTCAATTTTACCCTGCCCCATACCGTGGAGGGATTGGCGGCAGAGGAGAGCTTTTTGCGGGTGCAGGCGGCAGGACGTTATCCCTATGCGGCATGGCTTTCCCTGCCGGTGCCGCAAGGGGGAGCCTGGAAAGTGGCCTCTTTCAGCCCGGAATTGTTTCTGGCTAGAAAGGGCAATCGCTTGATCTCTGCCCCCATCAAGGGAACCCGTGGCAGGGGGGCGAGTGTGCAGGAAGAAATTCACCTGCGCCAGGAACTCACCACCTCTCCCAAGGAGCAGGCGGAACATATCATGATTGTCGATATGGTGCGCAACGATTTGGGCCGGGTTTGCCGGACTGGTTCGGTGCAGGTGGAGCGGTTGAAGGAGTTGCGTATTTTTGAATCCCTGCTTCATCTGGAAACCAGGGTGGAGGGGGAAATGAAAGCCGGGGTGGGTCTGGCTGAATTATTCACCGCCCTTTTTCCCGCCGCCTCTGTCACCGGTGCTCCCAAACACCGCACCATGCATTGGATTGCCCAACTGGAGACGGCCCCCCGTGGTCTTTACACAGGAACCATCGGTTTATTGGAACCCGGCGGGGATTTCACCCTGAATGTGGCCATCCGCACCCTGGAATGGCCCGGTCAGGAACAGGCTGTGTTGGGCCTGGGTGGCGGCATTGTGGCGGACAGCCATTGGCAACGGGAGTGGCAGGAGTTGGCGGAAAAAGCCGCCTTCCTCACCCGCCCCCCCACCTCGTTTCACCTGTTTGAAACCCTGTTATGGCAAGGCGAGCCGGGTTATTTATGGCTGGAAGAGCATTTGCAACGTTTGTCCGCCTCCGCCAGGCAACTGGCCTTTCCTTTGGATGTGGAGCGGGCCAGGGAAGCCTTGTTTTCCACTCCCTTGTCTGGACCTTGTGTGGTACGTCTTGCCTTGCATGGGGATGGCAGCTTCACCGTGCAGTTGCGACCCGCACCACAAGAGAAATCATTGATTCGTGTACGGTTATCGCCAATTTTATCTGACAGGCTTTCCTATCTCACCAGGCACAAAACCAGTAGAAGACGATTTCTGGACAGCGCGTTGGAAACCGCCCTACAAGATGGAATGGATGATATGTTATTTTTTAATGGGGATGGCCATCTTACATCAGGAGCAATTCGCGCCATCCTCATACGTCACCATCATTGCTGGCTCGCACCCGCCCTTTCTTGTGGGATTCTACCAAGCATCTGGCGAAAACACTTAGTCCAACAATTGGTTATCCAGGAGACTGAAATTACATTGCAAGTTTTGTTGGAAGCGGATGAGATCCTTATGGGAAACAGTGTGCGAAGGAGTCAATCCGTCGTATCTATTGAGGATAGCGAAGGGAAGGTGGTATGGAAGGCAAAGAGCAGAAATGATGCTACTCCGAGGAATCAATCCCTATTTTAAAAAAAACAGTTGAAATCTTTCACACTGGAACATAAAATTCACTACGGTATTGTTTACAGAGTTTCTATGCATGGTCTGCACTCCCAAGTGGAAATTGGAAAGATGTGGAAAGACAGTTACATACTATTGGCTGCGCGTCATTCCAGGGCGTTTGGGGATACGGATCCAAGGTTCTTTGACCATGACTCCCGCTCTTCAACGGGTTGCACTGCGCCTGTTGGATCTCAATGTGTTGCTGCCATGTCCTCACCCAATGGCAGTTCTGCCGAAGCTGGTTTGTCTCGTGAACCAAGGGGAGAACTTGCCCCTGATCCTGTAACCGGAATCTTACGTTTTGTGGATTAGGGACAAAGCTTAGATGAAGCTTGCCAACAGCCCCTCTTTTCTCGCTACCAATATTGATGATAATGGTAAAATTGTTCTAAAAATTTGCAATACTTATAACAAGATTGGGGATGATTGGGGGCTGGCAGCCCGCCTTTCACCTATATGGGGCCTTTCCATAAAAAATGAATTGGAAGATCCAAAACATCAACTACCTCTTGATAAGGGCTTTGTCTGCTTTCTCGGCATGATCCACCCCCACCTTGTGTTCAACGGTATGCCCGATCTTTGTAAAAATAATCAGATGTATCTAAGCCTTGGACATTACAACGTCATTCTTGGCGTTCGTGAAGAGAGGGATGTTTGTGCAGTCGAGAAATGGTGCCAAAATGGTATCTATTCAGCACCCCACCTTGAGAATTATCCTTGACACGGTTTTTTGTATTTTTTTGAAAAACCGAGCACAGATTAGGATATTGCCAAGTTTTGCCATTTGCTGACCATTTATGGTAGTCTCCGCCACGCTAAAAATCACCAGTGTAGCCTGGTGCTGGGCATTGCCTTATCTTTGATCCTGGTTGCAATGAGGGGCTAAA
>JADFXB010000163.1 GCA_015233935.1 Magnetococcales bacterium
CTAACTGACAGGTAAACTAACTTATCCGATATCATTAATAATTGCCTAAGAAAAAGCAACCCTGTTTTGCAGATATGGATTTTTTTGGTTTTGCTTGGGGGGGATCGTTCAATCTGGTGGAGAGGGAGAAAAAAGGAGTTATGATTTGAGATGTATTGACAACGCTCTGGGATCCAGTTGGCGCAAGTGAGCGGTCAATTCTGTCGGGGAGAGTGCGGTGACCAGGAGGAAAAGGAAATCGCTGGGATTATGATGGGAAATACTGCGATTGGTGATAATTTTACAGTTATTGGGCAGCCAGTGTAAAAAACGTTCAGTTATCAGGGGATCCCGTTCCATATGAACCAGTAGTTGTACCCGGTTTAACCCTTGTTTTTTGGCCATGGCCAATTCTTGCAAATGTTCGGCAGAGAGGGTTTCCTGTAAGACGGGATTGATACCTTGGACCAGGGCATAGGTTTGGTCGATCTCTTCATCGGAGCAGGTTCCGCCGGTTTTCAGGCAATCGCGAATTTTTTGCAGGAGAAAATTGACTTGTTCACCATCTGGGGAGGCGTGGCAGGTTTGTTCCACCAGGGTGATGGATTCTTGCAGCCGGTTGAGTAGGGCTGGGGGGATGACCAGATGATTAATGGATGCACGGTGCAACACGTCCGTGGCCATGAGGATCAAGGGAACGCAGAGGGTATGACCAGAGCATTCCAGTAATTGCCAGATGGTGGCGGCGGTATCGGCGGCTTGTCCATAGATGAAGGGCAGGTCACTTTCCGGGCTTGCCATCATCAGGGATTGCAGGTGCAGGGTGAGCAGTCGGCATTGGTGGTAAAATTCTCCTCGCAGGGCGTGGGCAAGGTTGGTTGCCATATCCCGGCTGCCGGTATAGACCCCCATGCCTTCTTCCACTTCCATCATTTCTGCCAGGCGGCGAATTTCATTAAAAATGGTGATTAAACGGCGGCGATCTTCCTGGGGAATGGGCCATTCCTGGGGGAGGTGATGCTGCAAGGATTGAAACAAGGCGGCCAAGTTATCAAAACCCACACTATGGGAGCTTTGAATCAGGGTTTCCAGGGTGAAGAGGATCAGTCGTTGACGATCTTTATGGGTGGCAAAACCGGGTGTAAAGATGGCCACCAAGCGGGGCAACTCGGTTTGGGTAAGGCGCAGGAAAAAATCGCTCACATCGCCCATGGAGGAGGAATCAACGGCATCCAAGGTACCGACTCCTGGTTGGGGTTAGGCGACGGAAGCGGTGGGAAGACCAACCGCCTGACGTACCGCATGAAGAAGAGTATCTCCCGCTTTTTGTGCCATGTCCAGGCTCAAGGTCCCGGAGGGTTTGGCAACCACGGCGGCAGCTCCCAGGCGAATGGCCTCAAGGGATTGGCTGGATCCAGCTTGTCCCATGGAGGAGACGATCACCACTTGGGCACGATGAAGAAGGCGTAAATATTTCAGGCAATCCAGGCCATCCAGTTCGGGCATTTCAATATCCAGTAGGATGACATCAGGATTGGTGATTGCTGCCACTTCCAGGGCTTCCCGTCCATTGGCCGCCTCGCCAACAGTGGTCAACAGGGGGTCTGAGTTGACAATGTTTTTAATAATGCTACGCATGAGTGAGGAATCATCCACCACCACCACCGTTTTTTCCATCATTCCACCTTCTCCTGCTTTCTATGCAGCAACCCACTTTTTTGACTCATCGCACTATAGTATACTGCAAGGTTGTTTGGGGAGGAATCCTTTTTCTTTCAGTAGGATTTTTATTGCAGCATGGAAGCGAGTGGATAAACGTCATGAATAGAACAAATAAGATGGGTCTCTTTGTGACCGGGACCGATACCGATGTGGGCAAGAGCGTTGCCAGCAGTTGGTTGCTTCACCAGTTGCGAGGGTATTATTGGAAGCCGGTGCAGTCGGGTTTGCAAGGGGAGACCGACCGGCAAATGGTCATGCGTTTGAGTGGACTGCCTGGTGATCATTTTTTGCAGGAGCGTTATTCCCTGCAACTTCCCCGCTCTCCCCATGAAGCGGCCCGCAAGGAAGGGGTAACCATTCAACTGACCGACTTTTGCATGCCTTCCACACCGGCCCCATTGGTGGTGGAAGGGGCGGGCGGGGTCATGGTGCCCTTGAATGAGCACCATCTTATGGTGGACTTGATGGTTCATTTGCAATTGCCGGTGGTATTGGTTTGTCGAACCGCACTTGGCACCATCAACCATACATTATTGAGCTTGCAAGCCTTGCGCCATCGTGGACTGACCGTGGTTGGGGTTATCCTCAACGGGGAGGGCGATGAAGAAAATTTACAGGCTATTAAAAACTATGGCAATGTGAAGATACTGGCGCATATTCCCAAACTCTCCCCCCTGGATCAATCAAACCTTGCCAGAATCCCTCCGCTCTGTAACGATTGGCCACAATGTTTATCTCTTACTTGATGGAATCCTGTGGCCCACCTTTCTCTATCTCAAGCCCCCCTATTTAACCGGGAGATGGCACCTTAACTATGAAAGCCCGGATTATCCTATTCACCCTGGCTTGGTTGGCCCTCTTTTCTTTGGGTGTGGGAGGGGTGGTGGCCTATTTTGCCCTCTATCGGGCGGTGGAATTGGAAGAACAGTCCCATGCCGAGCGTACCGCTTCCATCATGGCTACCAAAATTAATATTTTTCTCAACGCATTCAAACGTTCGGTGGATGCCATGGCCACCCTGCCGCAAGTTGTCCGGTTGGTGGATGGCAAAGAACACGATCTTGTTGGCGTCAATCATGTATTGGCCGACTACTGCCGTGCCCTGCAAGGGGATATTTGTTATGTGATGAACCGGGCGGGGGATACCCTGGCCGCTTCCAACTGGCGTGAGTCCACCTCCCTGGTGGGCAAAAACTATGCCTTTCGCCCCTATTTTCAAAAGGCACTGGCAGGGGAAAGTGGTTTCTATGCCGCCATGGGGGTGACCACCCATGTGCGTGGCCTGTACATCAGTTCGCCAGTGGTGGGCCAGGATGGGGTGACCATTGGGGTGGCAGTGATCAAATTTTCCTTGTCTGGTATCGATAAAGAGTTTTACGACGTGCCCATGCCAGTCATTTTAACCGATGAAAATGGCATCATTTTCGCGGCCAATCGGGAGAAATGGCTCTTCCATACTCTGAATCCTCTTCCCTACCAACGTTTCAAGGAAATTGCCGAATCTTTAAAAATGGGGGACAAGCCTCTGCCGGTGTTGGGGCTTACTGAAACCAACAGCCGGAAACATTATGCCATTGGCCAGGAGGCGGAACGCTATCGACTGGGCAAAGAGTCGGTTCCCCTTCTGCCTGGTTGGCATATTTATTATTTGTCCATTTTGGAAGAAGATTCTACAACGGAAGCGTTGAATCGTTTGGGAGAATATTCCCTGCTGGTGACCTTGTTTGTCCTGGCGATTGCCGGTGGAGTCTGGCAACTGTTTCGCATGGGGTTGCAGGATATTTTTCAGCGACAACAAGCAGAAACCGCCCTTATGGATTCCCGTCGGCTCATTCAGGATGTGGTGGACCAGCAGTCTGAGGTGGTTTTCGTATGCAACCCGATACCACCCTCACCTTCTATAATAATACCTTTGCCCGCCTCTTCAACCTGCCGGACAACTTTCTTCAGACAGGTGGCAAGCTGGTAGGCTTTTTGCCGCGTCCAGAGTGGCAGGTGTTGAAAAATATCATTCAGCAATTCACCCCCCAAGAACCAGACCATGAAAGTCAGAGGGAGATGAAATTGCAAGATGATCGGGTTTGGCATTTTCTGACCCGTTATCGGGCCTTTTTTCAGGAAGATGGCACCCTCACCGCTATTCAGGGGGTTTGGAGTGATATCACCCTGCTTACCCAACAGGAAGAGCGCATCCGCATTCTCTCCCGCGCCACCGAAGAAAGCCCGGCCATTGTGGTGATTACCAATGCGGATGGCAAGATTGAGTATATCAACAACAGGTTTTCCAAGGTCACCGGCTACAGTCGCCAAGAGGTGATCGGCAAGACGCCTTCCCTTCTCAAATCGGGGGAGGTGGATCAGCCTGTTTATGAAAATTTATGGGAAACCATCCTGCATGGTGAAATTTGGCGGGGCGAGTTGCACAATCGGCGCAGAGATGGCACCTTGTATTGGGTCAATGTGGCCATTGCTCCCATCACCGCCCAAAATGGAACCATCACCCACTTTGTGGGCGTCCAGGAGGAGATCACCAATCAGAAACAACTGGCCGCTGAGTTGTTGCAAGCCAAGGAGATGGCAGAAGAAGCCAATCGTGTAAAAGGTGAATTCCTGGCCAATATGAGCCATGAAATTCGTACCCCCATGAATGCCATCATTGGCATGACCACCCTGTGCATGCAAACGGAAACCACGGCCAAACAACGGGATTATCTGGAAAAAATTGCCTCTTCCAGCCGTTCCCTGCTTGGAATTATCAATAATATTTTGGATTTTTCCAAACTGGAGTCCAACTATCTTCAGGTGGAATCCATTCCTTTTTCGTTGTCAGAAGTATTGGATAATCTGTACAGTCTGATTACCGTTAATTCCAATGAAAAAAAATTGAATTTTTCCATCGTTGGCAATCAACTGGTTCCAGAGTTGCTTCGGGGTGATCCCTTGCGCCTGGAACAGGTTCTGGTCAACCTGTGCAGCAATGCGGTCAAGTTTACCGAGCAAGGAAAGGTGGAATTGCAGATTGTTGCATTGGAAAAAGGGGAAAATTGGGTCCATTTGGGCTTTTCGGTCAAAGATACCGGCATTGGTATGAATGAAGTTGAGAGAACCCGATTGTTCAGACCTTTTTCCCAGGGGGATGTCTCCACCACAAGAAAGTATGGTGGTTCTGGATTGGGATTGGCCATTTGCCATCGGTTGGTGGGATTGATGGGTGGTTCCATTCAGGTGGAGAGCACCCCCGGAGTTGGGACCACCTTCTTTTTTGATGTTCCCTTTGCCATGGTAGAAGAGGGACAAGCCCTTGTGGGACAGACCCCGCGACCGGCACTGGAGACCGACTGGTTATCTGTTTTAAAGGGCAAGCGTGCCTTGTTGGTGGAAGATAACCTGCTCAACCAGCAGGTTGCCATCGAATTTTTGGAAAAGGCGGGGATGGATGTCCATTGTGCCTTGCAGGGAGAAGAAGCCATTATTATGGTAGCGGTAGCCCCCTATGACATTGTCCTTATGGATGTGCAAATGCCGGTCTTGGATGGCTTGGAAGCTACCCGGCGCATTCGCGCCCTGGACGGGTTCATGGCGTTGCCCATCATCGCCATGACGGCCAATGCCCTGGATAGCGACCGGGAACGCTGTCTGTCTGCTGGTATGAACGACCATATCATTAAGCCTGTGGAACCTGTCCGCCTCTATACCGTATTGTGCAAGTGGTTGGGAGCGGGGGAGGAAATGGCCATTACTCCACAACCTCAGGAAAAAAGAGCAAAGGAGCACGCCAGCGTTGAGCATATTCCTGGCATCGACTGGCAGTCTGCCCTGGATCTGTTGGACGATAACGAGGAGTTGCTCATTAAACTGTTGAACAAGTTTGTGGAGTTACATGACAAGGATGGTCAAATCATTCGCCAAGCCCTGCTGACAGGGGATCGGGATAAAGCCAAACGTTTATCCCATTCCATGAAATCGGTGGCCGGCAATATGGGGGCCAAAGAGTTGCAGAAAGCAGCCACCGCTTTGGAAAAAGCCCTGCTGCAATCTGAAATAAATTGCGATTCTCTTGTGGATGAATTTTCAGAAAGTTTGGATCGGATATGCCAGTCTATTGCAAACTGGCAAAACAGGTCCCATCCTGATGACTCCATGGCTCTGTCGCCCATGAATGAATCGGATGCCGATTGGCGACCCCTCTATTTGACCCTGTTGGATCAGTTGCAACATGCGGATTTGGATGCTTTGGAGTCTAGTGCCTCCCTGGTGCCCCTGTTGCGTGGCAGGGTGGAGGAACAAAAACTCAACCAGGTCATCCAATGGATTGAAAATTTTGACTATGAGCAGGCGGAAAGATCCTTGAAATCTCTGATGCACAAAAGCCAGCTCATTGCGGAGGAAGAGGCGTGAGCGATTCCGTTTACCGCCCGAAAGTTCTGATTGTGGATGATGCGCCGGAAAATGTCCGGTTGCTGAACGAATTGCTGAAAAGCCAGTGTGATCGGCAATTCGCCTCCAACGGCGAAGCTGCCTTACGGGTGGTGGCTGGCAGCAAGCCCGATCTCATCCTGCTGGATGTGGTGATGCCGGGTATCGATGGTTATGAGGTCTGTCGTCGTTTGAAGGCAGATCCGGCTACCCGTGAAATTCCGGTGATCTTTGTCACTGCCCGCAATGAAAGCGAAGAAGAAACCTTGGGATTTTCCCTGGGGGCGGTGGATTACATTACCAAACCGTTCAATGTTTCGGTGGTGCGGGCCAGGGTGCGTACCCATCTGGAACTGGCCAATATTCGCCGTGAATTGCAGGAGAAAAATCAATCTCTTGGTCAGGAACGGGATTTGATCCAACAAATTGTCACCAAAATGCGTGAGTCCAGCCGCTTTGAAAAAAAAGGCATCCGCACTTTGGAAACCACCGTGGAAATGACGGCTGGGGATATTCTGCTTTCTTCCATCGCCCCTGGAGGGGTCCACCATTTGTTGGTGGGTGACTTTACCGGTCACGGACTGCCTGCCGCCATCGGTGCCCCCATCGTTTCTTATATTTTTTACCGCATGACCAGCGAAGGAGCACCCCTGTCGGAGATTTTGCAGGAGATCAACAACGAGTTGGTGCGTAAACTCCCCAGTGGTATATTCATGGCCTGTGCCATGGTGGCCTTGGATCGGAGCAACCGATTGGTTCACCTGTGGAACCATGGCCTGCCTGCTCCCATGTTGTTCCGCCAACACCAGTTAAGCCATCGTTTTTCCTCGGTGGGAATTCCGTTGGGTATCCGACGCAACCTGGTGGCCAAACCTGTCAGTGAGGTGACACAACCTTTCCATCCCATGGATAGATTGTTCATCTATTCGGATGGGGTCACGGAAGTTCGCAACGAACAAAAGGAAATGTTTGGCGAAGAACGTTTGGCAGCCCACTTGCAAGAAATGTTAAACAATAATCTTCCTTTGAAATCGTTGCTGGAAGTCTTACGCCAGTACAAAGGTTCCCATAACTTCCTGGATGATGTGACCGTTTTGGAGGTGGTGGAGTAGAAAATAGCGGTTTTTTGGGGGTAAATGC
>JADFXB010000164.1 GCA_015233935.1 Magnetococcales bacterium
CCATACTGCCCGTACCGCCCAGCAGTTGCACTTTTTCTTTCAAGGTTTCCTGGATGGTGGTGAGATAGGGATCCCGTGTACATACCGCATCCACTTCCCCAGAACGTAACATTTCCAAAAGAGCGTCATTGTTGGAGGGGGTGACCAGTTTCACCTGGTCGGGTTCGATACGAAGTCCGGTGAGAAGATCGATCAACGCCACATGCATGGTGGAATTGAGACTAACAGCAATGGTCTTGCCACGCAAATCTGCCGGGGTTTGAATCTCGCGCCCCTGAAGGACAAGGATATGATAGAGATTAGGGACAGTGGTTAGGGCCGCCAGAATGCGTGGAGAAAAGGATGCGCTTTCCAGGGTGACCAAAGGCCCCAATCCCACCACAGCAGTTTGCACATTGCCTTTTTCCAATAGAGCGAGGGCCTGTTTGCCATCTTTTGTCCATGTTACTTGCGGGGCAGGCTGTTGGGTTACCTCATTGAATTGATGCAAAGCAAGCACCACTAAATGGTTTAGTGGTTTGGCCAAGGCAATGCTCAGGGCCGTGGTATCGGCCCTGGCAGGGGCCATACCCCAAAGGGCGATTCCCATAGAGAAACCCACCACCAATCGGAAGGTAACCTGGCGGAGGGAAAGTTGGAGAAAAAAGTGTGCGAAGTCCTTATTCAAATAAGGGCTTGAATGGAAGAAAGTAGGCATTTCTACCACAATTTCATGTTGTATTTAAGGTACTCAACCAATATTTATGGAGGGTATATTAGGAAAAAATTGCAAATGCTGCAACAGAAAGTTGTGGAACCAGAAAAATTCACCCAAGGATCCAACATTAAGAATCTGGCATTGCGCCTTTATTTGGTCTATCGAATCTTGAGTGGGTGGATCGATTATGCCAGGATAGGATGGCTGGTTACCCATGTAAGGCGGACTTCTAAGGGGAAAAAATGGAACCATTGTGGCAAGGTTGTAGCAGACGACATGTGATCAAGCTGGGCGTCGGGACAATTTTGACCAGTGTCCTTCTGCCGTCTGGGGGCGTGTCTGCCAAAACCTACCAACAGGACGGGCTTCTCAATCTTACAAAAGGTGTGAAGGGGTGCTGCCTGCAAGGTAAAGGTGCCGATGCAATGATTTCCCGTCTGCAAGCCCTATCGCAAAGGGAGGATGAGTATGACGACGAGGAGGATGAGGATTTTGCAGGTGATCCGGCAGAGATGATGATTCATCGCTCCGGCAACGACCGCCTGGATCGCTCTCTGGGGATCTTGTTGGCCGATATGGCAAGCAAAATGGGGGTACGACCCGGATTCGCCTATATGGATGACGGCGATTCACCCAATGCTTTCGCCATTGATGCCAGTTGGTTACCCCATACCAAAGGCACTGTACTCTTCGGTCGTAATCTGTTACAGAAAAATCTTGCCCGTGATATCCATGGGGATATGCTGGTTATGGGAATTTGCGCCCATGAATTTGGGCATATTGTACAGTATGATTATGATGTCTCTGACCGTCTACAGAAAAGGCAGACCACCCATCGTTTAATGGAGCTGCATGCCGATTTTCTGAGCGGCTACTATGTGGGATTGCGTAATTTCGACTATTCCAAACAGCAGATGATCTCCCTGGGACGCGCCTGGGAAGAGCTTGGCGACAGCAATTTTACCGATCCAGATCATCATGGAACCAGTCAGGAACGTATCGCAGCCATGGAACAGGGCTATTTAACCGCCACCCAACGTAAGGCTCCAATCAGGGAGGCCATTCGGGCGGGGCTGCATTATTTGGGGGTTTAGTGTGGCACAATGAAGAAGCAAATAAAAATCATCTTTGGTGGTTCCCTCCTTGCTTTGTGGGGAATGCCCCTTTTTATCACAGCAGGGGAAAAGTGCCCGGAGGTTTGTCCCGATGGTTCCCGTCCCTACTTTTGTGTTTGCGCAGGAGAAGAGACGACCAGGAGCAAACCAGTCGTAAGAGAAGTACCAACTGCCCCCCCTCCGCAACCGCTACCTAAACAGGAACGCCCCTCTTCACCCCCTCCAGACACAAAACCTTTTGCCGCACCGCCACAGGCCAAATCTGGAAACGGTTGGCGAGATCCTGTCACCGGCATGGAATTTGTTTGGATTGCCGGGGGTCAATTCGAGATGGGGTGCGGCCCTTGGACATCCAAATGTGATGAAGATGAAAGTCCGGTCCATCCTGTCAAACTGAGTGATTTTTGGCTGGGCAAATATGAGGTGACCCAGGAACAATGGCAAAAAGTGATGGGCAGCAACCCTTCTGCCCATACCGATTGCCCCACTTGCCCGGTAGAACAGGTGTCTTGGGAAGATGCGCAAAATTTTATTGAAAAATTGAACAGCCAAGCAAAGGTACGCTTTCGTTTGCCTACCGAAGCGGAGTGGGAGTATGCCTGCCGTTCTGGTGGTCAAGAAGAACGCTATTCTGGCGGGCATGCACCTAAAGGGTTGGGGTGGACCAAAACCAACAGCCAGGAACAAAGCCATCCTGTTGGGCAAAAATCCGCGAATGGCCTGGGACTGTTTGACATGACCGGCAATGTGTGGGAGTGGGTGGAGGATTGGTATGCCCCGTTCAGTCCCGTAGCCCAGACCAATCCTCTGATAGCAAAAGGCGAGTCGGATCGGGTTAGTCGGGGCGGTTCCTGGTATAGTACCGAAGCGGATAGTCGTTGTGGCACCCGTAACGCGGGTTCTACCACTTTCTCCGACCCTGATCACGGTTTTCGGCTTACCAGGGAACCTTAATCTGTTTAAATACTGTGAAGAAATAGGCTTCCAACTCAAAAAATGGATGGTAGAAAGGGATGGATGATGGTACTAATGGCCGGGAAGTCGTCGCCAACCTTTTTTTCCATTCAGAACAGGATAACCCCAGCATGAAAAAAATCTTAGCCTCTTTGATCCTTTCAGGTCTACTCCTGGCCTCCCCCGCCATGGCCGCTAAAAAAGCTTCCTCCAGTGATATTAATTTTGGTGCCATGAAGTGCAGTGAATTTATGAGTGAAATGCAAAACAGCAGTGAAGACGATATGGCTGCCGTACTGCTATGGCTCGATGGCTATTTGAGCGGCGTTTCCGGTGATACGGTCCTTAGCTGGAAAAATTTTGAAAGTTTGACCATGAAGTTGATTGATTATTGTGGTGCCAATGGCCGTGTGAAAGTTTTGGATGCTGCCAAAAAGGTGGGCATTCAATAATCCGTGCTGATTCCCGCTGGAGGTTGTTTACCCCAGCGGGAATCTCTGGCATGGCCAACTTGATGATTGCTTCCCCTTCCCCACCACACACCTTCCTGCTAAGAGGATATAAGTTACACCTTAGTGGCTCTTATGAACATTTTTTGGTTTAAAATGGATTGACATCACTCCATCCATTTGTTGACTATTTCTAGAATTTAGCCATAAAATTTGTCTGTCTTCCACCTACCTGGCAGGTTGACTTTCATGAAATTTACCAATCTTACCTTGTTGTTGCACCTGCCAAAGATCGGGTGGCGCGCTTTGAGAATGTTGTTTAGTGAGCAGTGGCTAACCAGTTGCAGCTCCCTGGCCTTCTCCACCATGCTATCGATAATTCCCTGCGCTCTGATTGGACTGGGACTATTACCTGCCTCGGCCAGTTATCAAAGCGTAGCCAATGATTTACGACATACCCTTCTGACCTTGTTTGTGCCAGGCGTGGGCATGATGGTGGATAAACATCTTGATACATTTATAAGTAACACATCCTCCCTGCCAGCCATTGGCATTCCCGCATTATTTATTTCTATAAGTTTTCTCTTGATGGAGATTCATGGGACTTTTCATAAAGTCTTCCCCAACGACATTATTGTTCCTCTTAAGAATCGATTGCTGGAATTTTGGGCTTTAATGACCGGTGCTCCCATTCTCGCCGTTTCTACCAGTTGGCTGTTCCTTATGACGTTGGAAACAGTTGGACTGCATGAGATCCCTTTGCTTGAATTATTTTCCCCCCTGATAATTTTTATTGTTTTTTATAGTATTTATTATATTTTCACCCCAGTTTCACTGCATATTTTTTCGCTGGTTATTGCCTCCTTGAGTGCTACCGGGCTTTTTATAGCGGTCAAGGAAATTTTCCTCCTCTACATTACGATGCCAACCTTGCAAAATCTTATTTACGGTGCCCTGGCAGTGATTCCTCTGTTACAAATTTGGTTATTGATTTTTTGGATGATCATCCTTTTTGGAGCCTTCATCTTGTCCGACCTGGAGGGAATGCGGGAAAATGCTATGGGCGAAAAGGGTTAGGTTGAAAAGACGATAAGGTAGTAGGCACCCAAATTTTCAACCATCAGCATGAATAGGTACTAACTACGATTTGATAGAAATGCCCACCCAAGTGGCGTGCACTTCCCTGGCATTTAATGACATCAACGGCATTTTTCTGCCACTCTGGAGGTCGTTCAGAGGGGGGAAGTTTCAGCAACGCACCCAATTGCCCAGATGTATCATAAGCTATTCCCCTCGTAATATCTAACCAACCACCTGTAATTTTATAAGCCATAGTTGAAGACGAAAAAATACCATTAGAATTTTTTGGAGGAGAACCGCCCTTAACCGCTTCGACCTCATTCATTAACTTGTTTCCATAGAAAAGGATGGCTATAACACCTGCGCATAGTGATCCAGCCTTAGCTGCTATAAAAGCAAAGGGAATGACTAAGGAATATTGAAGCGATTCAATCCATTGCCTTTTGAACAACCCTGAAAATGCCTTCCATAGAATCCAGCAAGGAATTCCTAATAGCCATACAAGAAGAATAATCATTGGAATAATAAGAAAAGAAAATACAAGAATAATATAATCAAACCAATCTAGTATCGGGATAATGAAAAACATGGATAGAATCCATATATTAAAAACAGGCCTGATAATCCATTTTGCATGTGTTAATTTCCACAATAGATTCTTCATTGGGCCTACTCGCTTTGGATGTGGCAATTTATTATACTATTCTTCATTTTAATATCTTTAATAGAAAATATTCATACAAAAACGGCTTTATGAAATTTAAGAAAGCATGTACACATTAAGAATAATATAAAATTTGCAGCACTGCATGACGGATAGAAGTTTACCAGTCATGCAGTGTCAAATAAAGAGGCTCTTTGTCCCCTGGGAGGGATCCCGACAGGTCTCCAATTCCTGCTGTCCGTGACCGCCCGCTAAACGCCTGGCAGGCTCACGGGGATTTGGTTTTTCCCTGGCAGGCCAAGGCAACCCGCCTGTTTTGGGCACGTCCCTCGTCGGTATCGTTGCTGGCTATCGGCTGGGTGCGGCCATACCCCTTGGCCTGCAAACGATTGGCAGGAATCTCATGGTCGATCAGCCATTGCATCACGGTGCGAGCACGGGCTTCCGACAGTTTTTGGTTATAGTCATCGTTGCCCACATGATCGGTATGACCCTGTACCTCGATGGCCAGATTGGCATTGGCCTTCACCGCGTCCCTGGCCCGCAACAACACCCCGTTGGACTCGGATTTAAGGGTGGCTTTATTAAAATCAAACAGAACACCATACAAGGGAACACGACACTCTTTTTTCAGTTGTTCCGCCAGGTTATCCTGTCCCACATCCGCCACATCCATGCTGTATTCCCCACCTCCGCCATGCAGGTAGGCCCAGATATCCCGGCCATCCTTGTCATAGTGGCCAAGGATTTCCGCATTGGCCTTGTTCAATCCCTGGCCAACACGCACCACCCGCCAGCCCGCAGACTCCAGAGCCTCCCGATAGAGGGTGGCAAACTGGAGATTGGAGAGACCACCGGCGGCACTTTCGTAACGCTTGTTATAAACCCCCATGCCCACCACCTGCTCCTCAGCCTCCTCTTCCAACTGAACCCGCATGGGTTCGGCACGAAAAGAGCTTTCCACCTGCTTGGAATCCGGTAGGGGGGAGAGGTAGGGGAAATCCCCATGGTTGGCAGAAATTTTTTCGGGTTTGGTTCCCGGTTTTTTTAAGACCAGCTTGCGGGTTTGTTTGGCAGCCGCATCCACCACATCCAGACGCAAATCTCCTGCTCCCATGACCCACAAGTGGCCCCAGGCATCCCGCCCCCCTTGTTGATTGCGCAAGGTGATATGCAGGGGATCCGACTTGAATTCGTGGACCACCTGCCACCCCCCTTTCAGCAGGACGGGTTTTATTTTTTCCCACACCACGGCAAACGCCGCATCCTCAGCCACCCCTTCCAAGAGGGCGTCTGCATGCCAGAAGCGGCCTTGTACCACATGTGCCTCTTCCCGGTCGGGCAGCGGCATCTCTGCCTCTCCAAACTCCTCGGCTCGCACGGAACCCGGATCCACCTTGAAGGATTTGGGCAGGGTGACAAAGTCGGGCAAAGACGCCGCTTGCCCCATTGCCGCTCCCATCAACATCCCTATCACCAGCAGCCACCGCATAACCGTTCTCCCGCTCCTGAAAATACCATCAACGTACCGGGGTAAAGACCCACCGTTCGGTAATGGTCACCCCCTCACGTTCACAAGTGGTGTTACCCGCAATCTGGGAACTGCCAGCAGGCACCATTTTTTGCTCCTCACACGTCAACAAGAAAGGCCTACTATCCAGGTTGCCAGGGGTGTCGGGCAACAGGTCGCTGCTGCGTTTGCAGGGAATGGACTGGGGCATGGTGGGATTCAACCCCACCATGGCGGGTTGGCCTGGCATCATGGCCAGGCTGGCTATGGATGGAAACTCCCCACTCACCGCACAAGTGACAGTTCCGCCAGGTTCCGAGGCACTATAATGGGGGTAGTTGGCCTGGTAGTTGAATTCCACCTTGGTTTTCCACCGCATCATGCTTTCCTGCATGCCCTGGGGATTTTGCATGGCCATCAGGTCTGGGGCAGGCCACATAAAGCGCATTCCTTCGGGCTGATTGTTTTCCAACAACCCAGAGCCACTTGCTTTATAGGAAATCTTCTCGCTCTCTCCTGATGGCAGTTTACTGCTGCGGGACGCCTCCACGCTGGCCTCCACCGACCAGGCCCGCACATTGGTGGGCAGACCTGCCCCCCCGGCTGTGGAAGCCACCCATACCATGCTGGCACAAAGGGCCAGGGTCATTTTGCCTACCGTCATGTCAATTCCTCTCGAAATGGCCTTTCAAATGTGGTTATTGTTGGCAAAGTCTGGTTACAGGTTTCAACGGGCAAGAAAATCCAGCATGGGCCGACTGTTGAGATT
>JADFXB010000165.1 GCA_015233935.1 Magnetococcales bacterium
AACGGCACATCCGACGCCCACAACTACTATTCCAGCTCCTATGGGCCAGGAAAGGCGTTCGACAACAGCAGTAGTTCGTTCTGGGGTTCCTGGCCCACCCCTGATCCAGGCCCGCCCTATTGGATCAAGTACAGCTTTACCAGTGCGGTCTATGTGCGGGAGGTGGTCATCACCAACCGCAACGATCCAAGCCTTACCAACTATGCCCCGGCGAGCTTCAAACTCCAGGGATCCAACGATAACACCACTTGGTACACCGTAGCCGAGTGGACAGGGGTGTCTTTCGGTCAGGGAGAGACCAAAACCTTCCGGCCAACGGTGTACGCCAAGAACCAAAACCGCATGCCTTATGGGTTGCTGGTCGAGGCGTATAACGCATTGCCCTACGCAGCGCAGGTGTCCGCCGCCCAGAGCCAGCCGTTCGACATGCCACCGTTGATCGTCGCCCAGCAGGTGACGACACCGTTTGCCCTCACCATGGCCACCGGCCAGGGCCATTTGTTCGATATGCCACCCTTGCTGGTAGCCAACCAGGTGGCCATGCCCTTCGGTACCCTCCTGGCAGTGCAAATCAACCAGCTTTACGAATGTGCCGATCTGATCCGGCAGTGGTCGCTGCCTTATGACCTGACCACCCGGGCGGCTTCCAGTCTGGCCCAGCCGTTTGGCGTGGCTGTTGCTGGAGGACTGGCCTCTCCCTACGCCCTGGCAGTGGCCGCCTCGCTGACGACCGGCTACGCATGGACGGTCGAAAAGTCCCTGGAGCAGCCCTATGCCAGTCAGGTGGTGGCGGGCTGTGGCCAGACTTATGGGCTGGAACTGGCGGTTCAGAACGAGCAGTCCTTTGCCATCCTGTTCGCGGCCAATGCCTGCGCCCAGCCCTGCCCGATCCAACTGGAGGTCTACCATGTCCAGCCATGGCAGATGCCGGTGGCGCAGGCCAACACACAGCCATTGTATGACACCGTCTGCAAGGCTGGCCGCCAGCCATGGTCGACCCTTTGGCCAGTAGCGCAGGCCAACGGTCAGTCGTTCGACCGGACCATCACCGTGGTGGCCTCGCATTGCCAGCCTCATGACCTGCTGGAGCGCAATCCGGTGGTTAGGGCTTTGTCCGGTTCCTGGGATCTCTCTGCGGCCCGTCCATCCATGCACATCCAAGGTGGGGTGCGGGCTTTTCATTTGGGGGTGTCGCTATGATTCTCGCTGCCAATATCTCCCACGCCGAAGGGGACACCTGGTGGTCGGGCAACCTGGAGTTGGATAACCCGGCATCTTTCCAGCAAATCCTGGTGAACGATCCCATCTCCCTGGAGTTGGGTGGGGAGACTTTTGCCATGATCGTCGATAACAAAACCTTGGAAAGGAATGGCGTGGGCAGGCCACGGTTCTCGGTGGCGGTGGTCAGTCCCACGGCCCGGTTCGCCTCGCCCAGGGCCACTCCCATGGAACGGATCTGGACCAGCCCGGTGCAGGCCAGGGAT
The DNA here is from genome assembly GCA_015233935.1 of Magnetococcales bacterium. Lineage (GTDB taxonomy): Bacteria > Pseudomonadota > Magnetococcia > Magnetococcales > JADFXB01 > JADFXB01. The sequence continues at coordinate 1,485 of JADFXB010000165.1, forward strand.
GCTGCCGAGGAGGCTGTAGGGGAAACCATTCAGTGGGATCTGCTGGACTGGTTGATTCCTGGCGGCAGACTGGCAGTTCACAATGCCACGCCCATGGACGTGGTGAAGACCATAGCCGAGGCGGCGGGAGGGGTGGTGGAGACTCTGCCGGGGGGAACCCTGCGGGTGCGGCACCGTTTTCCAGTGACCGTTCCTGGCTGGGCCACGGCCACCCCGGACCACATTTTGACTGACACCGCCGACAATCTCTCCTGTCGGGAGTCCCATATTCTGCGCCTAAAGGTGAACCGGGTGTTGGTCAGGGGTTATCTGCCCCAGTCGGGCTTCCTGGCCATGGAACTGGATGCCCGGCCCGACGGCTTGAACCGGGGGCGGAACAATTTTGAACTGAACGACACCGCGCACATGCTGGTCTACTCCGGCCCTGATGTGAGCAATCTGGCGGCAGAGGCTTCCACCGGTCTGCTTCAGCATGGCCAGAACCAGGTTCTCCATCTGACGCAAGACGTTGTCTTCTCGGCAACCAATACCCAGACCCTGGATAAGCCCGCCGACTCCATCGATTCCATCATCTGGGTTGGCAATGACCTTGGGGCCCTGACTCTGGAGAGCGACCGCCGCACCATCACTGCGTCCAGGAGCGGTATCGCCATCGCCCGTATCACCTACACTACCACCGCGCAAACCTGGAACCTCACATCGCCGGGCGGCATCCATGGCCTGGAAGAAATTCCCGTCTTTGTCCGCCTCACCGGCCAGAGCGGCAATCAAACCCAGGACGGCGAGATCGTTTGCCAGCGTGGCCAGGGAGACCACCCTGGCGAGGATATTTCCGATCCGCTCCTGGCCACCACCCAGGCCAAGCTCTCCCGTGGGCGGGCGGAAATCGATGCAGGGGAAGCCTTGCAGGAGATCTCTATTACATGCATCCACCGCCCCGGCATCCTGCCGGGCCATCTGGTGGAAGTGCATGACGCCCTGATGGGACAGACGTGGCGGGGAAAAATCACATCCGTGAGCCACGCCGCCGAAGGCCCGAAACTGACCACCGCACTGGAGATTCTGCGCCATGTCTCAGCCGCTTCTTGAGTTGCAACGCCTGCTGGCAGGACGAGCCTCCGCAACCGGGCGTGTGATCTCCATGGGGGATGGCATGGCCAGGGTGGCCACTTCCGGTGGGGTTGTAGAGGTAGCCGCCGACACAGGTATCCAGGTTGGCGATCCGGTGATGGTCAGAAATGGGCGGGCGGTCAAAAGCCAGGGAGTGGCGGATGTGCCTGTGTTTCTGGTATGATGATGAACGTGCCGGACTCAACCCGTCTCCAGGGAATCCGGCACGCTTTCATCATGGGTAGGCTCGAGCGGGATCGCCGCCGTTCCTGCCATCCCATTGATCCATCCCTCACGATGGCTTCTCCGGGACTCCCCGAGAGTACGGTCCAGGTCCACGGTTGGGGAACTCGACCCGCAGGGAATCCCGCCAACACTGGCAGTTTGGCATGATTTGCTTGCGTGTGCTACCAGGGAGACGAGCAGGGACTCAATTTCCTTCTGGCCGGAATCTCCCAAAATCCTCTCATATCTATTGCCGGAAGGGGAATCTCCGTGGGGATGATATGGTCAGGGTGGCCACTTTCAGTGGAGTGGTCGATGTGGTCGCCGATCCGGGTATCCAGGTTGGCAACCAAAGTGGTGGTCAGGAATAGATGGGCGGTCAAAAGCAAGGGGACAACGGATGCGTCGGTATCCCAGGTTTGATGAGGAACGTGCCGGATTCGACCTGTTGCCAGGAAATCTGGCACGTTCCTCTTGGGCAGACTTGGGCGGAATCGCTGCGATTTCTTGTTATTCTCTTGATCCCATCCCTCGAATTGGCAATCTCTAGGGATTCTCCGTAGTTGTACGTTCGGATCTATGTTATCAGACTCCATTGAAGAGTGCCATCAGCCATGGTACCCTTCCGTTTATGATGCGATTTTCTCGTATTTTTGGTTGGTTCTCAACTCTTCGTATCCAAGCATCGAGCAATTTTATACCAAAGATTGAGGAAACGCACCATTTGAATTTTTAAATTGTGATTGATCATCAACGACGAAATTTGTTCATAAGGGGAAGCAAATGAGGGTCTGTCGCCTCATCATTAAAAATTTTAGGGGGGTCAAAACAGCGACTTTGCTATTGCCCAAGCACGGCGTATTGATAGGAGACAACAATACTGGAAAGACGACTATCCTGGAAGCATTGGATCTTGTCCTCGGCCCAGATCGCATCAATCGCCAACCTCCCATCGAAGAACATGACTTTTTCCATGGAGAGTACACAACCAAGCCTAAGCCAGCTTCAATGGGTGGTGATGAAAGCAGAGCTGAAACCATCCCTTCTGAAAATGGAATGCTGGTAACCGAGTGTGCAGACAATGCTGCCAAAACGCCTCGGATTGAGATCGAGGTGATAATCGCTGATCTGACAACAGAGCAAAAGGGTAAATTCGGTGATTATATCGAGTTCTGGGATACGGAAAAGAACACTTTATATGACCAGCCTGACCCTGCTGGGGTAGATCCATCCCATATCGCCGAGGCACTTCGTGTTACCTTTCACGGTTGGTATGAACAGGATGAAGACGACTTCGAAGGGAAGACATATTTCACCCGCAGCATCACGGAAAACAATCAACCCCAACAATTCTCAAAGCGGGACAAACAGGTATGCGGATTCCTGTATCTTCGTTCCATCCGGACAGGCTCGCGTGCATTAAGTCTTGAGCGGGGGAGTTTGCTTGACATCATCCTGCGCCTAAAGGAAGTAAGACCGCAGATGTGGGAGGATATTCTTGGCACCCTCTCGGTCATCTCGGTTGCGAGTAACCCGGAACTGGGAATCTCCCCCGTTCTTGAAAGCATCAACACAGCACTCAAGAAATATGTTCCGAAAGAGTGGGGCGTGGAACCCCATCTCAAGGTGTCAAACCTCACTCGTGAACATCTGCGCAAAGTAATCACGGCGTATATTGCCACGGGGGATGGGGATCATGCCGCTCCGTTTTATCGACAGGGTACCGGTACCATCAACATGCTGGTACTGGCGATGTTGTCTCAGATTGCAGAGGGCAGGCAGAATGTTATTTTTGCCATGGAAGAACCGGAAACAGCGATACCACCTTATGCCCAGAAACGCATTGTCCATGAAGTCCGCAAATTAGCCTCTCAGACTCTCTTCACCTCACATTCCCCTTATGTACTGGAGGAGTTTGCCATCGATGAAACTATTATTTTAGATCGTGATCTGGATGGCGTTCTCACCCGTAAGATTATCACACTCCCCAACAATGTGAAGCTCAAACGCTATCGGCAAGATTTCCGTACTCGTTTTTGTGAGGGCTTACTTGCCAGACGTGTTCTCATTGCCGAAGGAGCGACAGAGGCATCCGCCTTTCCCGTTGCGTGCCGTCGTCTGGCAGAACTTAAACCAGAGACCTACTCGTCACTTGAAGCACTCGGAATATGCATAGTTGATGCGGGTACTGAAAGCAGTATCCCCAGCATGGCGCAACTATACCGGGAGATCGGCAAGCGTATTTTTGCTCTTTGTGACAATCAGGATGATGGCAAAAAAACACTGATTGAGGCACAGGTTGAACTGTTGCTGATGCACGAGGAAAAGGGCTTCGAAAACTTGGTCCTGAAAGGTACCACCGAGGCAGCTCTCAAGCGGTTTGCAAAACTGATCGAGTGGCCAACGCATCTACTCACCAAATACCCCATCCCCGAAGAGCAAGCCAATTCTGCATTGTCGGAATATTTCATTTGGTCGAAGGGGAACTGGGGAATCGCTGACTTTCTGGCCCAATGCGATGAGGATGAGATACCCAAATGGCTCCGGGATGCTTGTCTTAAATTGAAGGAGGCTTGTGCTCCTACTCCCAAGGATCCAGATGAGATGATTTCATCCGCCCCAGGCACTCCATCAAAGGCATGAGCGGATGCATCTGACTGAAAAACAAATGGAAGTGATGGAGGCCGATGGGCACCTTCTTGTTACGGGGGGACCGGGTTCGGGCAAGACAACCGTTTCGATTCTTAAAGCGGCACGGATTGCCGAATCTGACCTTCAGCCAGGTCAGAATATCCTTTTTTTGAGTTTCGCTCGGGCGACCGTGTCCCGCGTGGTGGAAGCGATCGAATACGAACAGCAAATTCCACCAGCTCAGAAACGACGTATCGACGTCGAAACCTACCATTCTTTCTTCTGGCGTATTCTCAAGACGCATGGATATCTCATCGGCCTGCCGCGTCGCCTGCGTATCCTCACACCACCTGATGAAGCGATTGCTCTCTCAAATATCAGGAACAATTTTCCTGCCAGAAAACTTACCGACGAACAAAAGAAGGCTAAAAAAGCTAACGAGCAAGAGGAACTCAAACGCCTCGCAAAAGAGACCGGGCAGGTGTGTTTCGAACTCTTTGCTCCCTATGTCAGTGATCTTCTCCAAGGTAGTGAACGCATCTGCCGCCTTATCTCAACCATGTACCCTGTCATCCTCTTGGATGAATTTCAAGACACGAATACACCGCAATGGCGTGTCGTACAGGCAATGGGCAGGTTTTGTCGTCTGGTTGCTCTCGCCGACCCTGAACAGCGTATATACGATTGGATTGGTGCCGACCCTGCACGCCTTGACCACTTCCGCCAAGCATTTACCCCAAAAGAGGTAGACCTCAGCACCGACAATCACCGCAGTGCAGGTACCGAAATCGCAATTTTCGGAAATGATCTGTTGCTTGGAAAATTTCATCAGAATATATACAAGGGAATCTCCATCGTCCGTTTTGTACCGTTTGACGCGCCAGCAATGACAAAACTCGTGCGCACCACCCGTGAATCGAGGGAGCGTTTGATCAAACAAGGCAAAGATGACTGGTCACTGGCCATTCTCGTGCCAACTAAAAAGATGACACGCTTGGTATCAGATGCTTTGCGTCAGCCCCCAGCCAGACTGCCTGCAGTATATCATTCTGCCGTGTTCGACATGGAGGCGGCCATCTTGGGGGCAGAGATCATGGCCCTTTTGTTACAGCCTGCCATTGACGAGCAGCACCACTTCAGTCAGTTCATCGATCAGATGTGCAACTATTTCCAGGGCAAAGGGGGTGATGCCCCGACAAAAAAGGCATTGAAAGAAGCGGGAGATATTCGAAACGCCTACAAAAAATTCCTGGCCAATCAGGGCAAGGCTATCCCTCAAAACAGCATCCTCGTCAACATGCAGGTCACATACAAACAGACACGTAGCTTCGAACTATCGGGAGATCCTGCCAAAGACTGGCAGGCTATTCGGTTAATCCTGGGAAAGGGGGGTTGTGAGAGGCTGAAGGAAGTCGCTGACGAGGTTCGTAATATCCGCCTCCTGGAACGAGGAACGCAACTTCGGCAGGAACTCTCCCAAGACTGGCGTGACAATGGAGGGTATTTCAATGCTCTATCCATCGTGCGGCAGGCCTTCATGCGGGAGCATTTTTCTTCCAACATCAAGCCCGAAAAGGGTGTTGTGGTCATGAATATGCACAAGGCAAAGGGAAAGCAATTCGACGAAGTTATCATATTTGAAGGATGGCCACAGACCGTTAAAGGTCAGATAGTTGCTAATTTGGATCGAGTAGTGCGTAATAATGATCCCACAAAAATCAGTGATCAGGACCGTCAATGTCTGCGTGTCAGCGTAACCCGCGCCAAGCAGATGACCACCATCCTGAC
>JADFXB010000166.1 GCA_015233935.1 Magnetococcales bacterium
TTGAAATATGTCTTCCGAAAGGACGAACAACTTGGTATCCTGGAAGAGATCGGACTCGCCCTGCGAGAGGCCCCGGAGAGCCTGTATCAGGTGGTGCTGTATATCATCCTAACCTATGAGAACGCTGATGACGCGGCCCTCCAGAAGCTGATCCGAATTGCAAAACCCGAGGAGGAAACCAAAATGATGTCACTATTTGCAAAAGAGATCCTGGCCAAAGGCAACCCGGAAGTGTGGGCCATGGTGCGTCAGGAGAGTGAGCAGAAGGGTATGGTCGAAATTCTGCTTGGCCAACTCCAGGAACGGTTTGGATCTTTGCCGGACTGGGCCCGTTCCAAATTGGCCGATGCCGACCTGGACACCCTGAAGAGGTGGAGCAAGAAGATCTTTGGCGCGGAAAAAATCGAGCAGATTTTCCAGTAACCAGCCCAGACATCCCATCCAACAGAGAATTCCGACCCCTCAATCGTGGGCGTTTGGGAGATCAAATTCTGGCCGCCAAAGCCTTTGAGGCATCTTTAGCGCAAAAGCATATTTGAAAACTCATCGCCGCGTGCGGATAGAGAAAAATGCAACCCATTGAAATTTCGAGCGTGCGTTTTGATTTCGGTATCGATTGTCAACCGTATGACAGCCAAATATTCTCAAAATAACCACACAAAAATTTCAAAGAATTTCTGATCTGGGTATCGAACGCTCCACCAATTAGTTTTTGTATAGTACTCTCAGCACCCGAACCGCCTCCCATGGCGGTTTTTTTGTTGGAAAAATTCCTAATAATTCCAATATATACGACGCCACGCTCCCGCCATTTTCCCCCCGGATGAGGTCGGCCCCCCTCCCTTTACGGCTATCTTTGGCCAAAATACCCCTCTCTGTCTCTGTGGCTCAGGACTTTTGCCAATCCGACCTCGACCGCTTTTTAGCCCAACCTCATTTGCAAAATCAATCACTTCAATGCGTCACCAAAAAAGGCCGATTTTTACCCCCTTCCGCACTGGTGCGGGTCGTTTGATACCGTCGTCAAACCCGTCCTGAGGCGTAGGACGGGGGTTTGGGGTGGTTTTTGGTGGCCGTTTGGGCGGGTTTTTGCCCGACCTGACGGCTCCAAAACGAGCACCCCGATCTCATGCGTAAAATCAATTGGTTGTGCGCTGAGCGGTGAAATGAAGATTTGGGCTGTCCTCTGTACAGATCCTGTTCAAGTGATTAAGTCGCATTTTTTAACCTTAGTTATATATAGTGATTGCATTGTGGACGGCAGAAAACGGTTTCAATCACAGCATTTTTATGGCAAATTGAGACCTGATGGTAGCATTTTCGGTTTGTGTTGCCAAGCTCATATCCATGTGACGGACAGAATTTAAGCTATGCGTCAAGTCAACCAAATAAATGGTTGCCAATAATAATGACCTGAAGTAGAGCAGGTCCGCTCCTCTATTCAAGCCATAAACATTAACCAGGGAAATCAGGATGAATCCCCTCAACACGATTTATGATCATGATAAAGGAAAATTCCACCTGTTGATGGTGATCATGATTCTGGTCGCCGTCATTGTTGGCGGTATCACCCTGGCGTTCCTCTATCTGACCGCCTTCGAGCAGGAGTCGCTACGGTTGCAGAACATGGCCATCAGCCAAGCTCGATTCATGGAGGCCGTGGCCCGCTTTGATGAGAAACAGAGCCGAGCCTTGAGGGAACATCCACTTGCTGACGCCAGTTCGGTGACTCAGACCTACATCAAGAATCCAAGTGGTTCCACCTTGGACCAAATCGGCGATGCCCATCAGCATTTGTTTGGATTCGGCAAGAGCGGGGAAATGATCTTGGGTTGGCGGGATGCCAACCAGATCGCCTTTCTGTGGAACCATCGGGGAGCGGAGATGGGTACGACATCACCGGTTCCTTTTGACTCGGATCTGGCAGAGCCCATGCGCCGGGCACTTCTTGGCCAATCGGGCGTCATGGTGGGGAGGGATTACCGAGGAGTGACTGTGCTGGCCGCCTATGAGCCAGTGGCGATCCTGAATCTGGGCTTCGTTGTCAAGATTGATCTAGCGGAAGTTCGAGAGCCATTCATCCGGGCCGGTCTGCTGGCTTTTGGTTTCGGGTTGACCACCATTGTGATAGGGATAACCTTCTTTAGAAAAGTCAGCACCCCCATAATCGATCGGATGGACCTGGCCATCGATGAACTCAAGGAGAGCAAGAAAACACTAGAGTTGGCCCAGTCCATGGCGAGGTTGGGCTGGTGGAGTTATGACATTGCCACATCCCAGCCCACCTGGTCGTTGGAAATGTTCCACATTTTTGGCTGCGATCCCGCCCAGGGCGTACCTGTCCATAGCCGACACAAAGAGCTGATTCACCCTGAAGACTGGGAAACCTTCGACCAGGCGGTCCAGTTGGCTTGCCAGGGAACACCCTACAACATCATCATCCGGCTCGTTTTCCCGGATGGTTCCATCCATTACGTCAACACGCAGGGCTATCCCAAGGCGGATGCCACGGGTAAGATTTTCGGTCTTTTTGGCACCAGCCAGGACATCACCGAGAGGCTCCAAACCGAAGAGCAGATTAAGGTGTTCCAGGAAAGGTTTCAGCGGTATTTCGAACAAGGTGTCGTTGGTATGGCCATTACCTCTCCAGACAAGGGCTGGATCGAAGCCAACGACCGTTTGTGTCAGGATCTAGGCTACTCTGTAGAGGAACTCAAAGCCACCACCTGGGCCAACCTAACCCATCCCGATGACCTAGCCGCCGATGTGCTCCAGTTCAACCGCCTTCAGGCCGGAGATTTTGACGGTTATTCTATGGAAAAACGGTTTATCCGTCGTGATGGCAGTGTCATGGACGCCTTCCTGTCCGTCCGCTGCCGTCGAAATTCCGCAGGGAAGGTGGAAGAGTTCCAAGCCATTCTCCAAGACATCACCGAGAGGAAGAAGGACGAGAGGGAACTGATGGCCTTGAAGGATGAACTGGAATTGCAGGTTGCCTGCATTAACCGCATTCAAACCCTGTTTATTGTCGACTCCCATCCCGATGAATTGTTTGACGCCCTCCTTGTCGAGATCCTGAGACTGACCGGCAGTGCCTATGGTTTCATCGCTGAGGTGATGCTGGACAATCAAGATAAACCTTATCTTCAAACTCTATCAATCTCAAACATCGCTTGGGATGACACCAGCAAAGATTTATACAAGGCCAATGCTCCTGGCGGTTTCTGCTTTACCAAAATGCGAGGTTTGCACTCGGCAGCCTTCACCAGCGGAGAGCCGGTGATCTCCAACGACCCTGCCACCGATCCAAGGCGGTGCGGTTTGCCACCTGGTCACCCACCCCTGTCCGCCTTTATGGGTGTGCCCATAAAACGAGGGGATGAGGTCGTGGGGGTTCTCGGTGTGGCCAATCGCCCTCAAGGTTACGCGCCATCCCTGGTGGCCTATCTGGCACCGGTGATGCCGACCTGCGCGTTAATCATCGAGGGGTATCGCAATCGCAAAAAAAGACTGGAATCAGAAGCCTTGCTGCTCTCCAATGAGGAATTGATGCGAGCCATTTTCGAATCCACCAGGGATGGATTGCTGGTGGTGAACAGGGAAGGCAGAGTCATGGGTTCCAATCAGCGATTTCGAGAGTTGTGGCGGATTCCCGAAAACCTTCTCACCGAAGGCCAGGACGATGTCTTGTTGGCCCATGTTCTCGATCAATTGGAAGATCCAGATGCCTTTCTCACCCGGGTCAAAGAGGTCAATCAATCAGGCTCCGACGAATCCGATCTGTTACGCTTCAAGGACGGGCGGATTTTCGAACGTTATTCGGTACCCTTGGACCACAAGATCAGCAGAGGCGGCAGGGTATGGGCCTTCACCGATGTGACCGAGCGTCAACAGGCGCAAACAGCCCTCCAGGAGAGCGAGGCCCGATTCCGGGAGGTCTTCGAGCAGAATCAGGCTGTGGCCCTGATTATCGACCCTGAAGACGGTACCATTATCGACGCAAACCTGTCCGCAGAACGCTATTACGGCTATCCGCGCCCGGTGCTGGTGGCTATGAAGATCTCCGACATCAACCAACTCTCTCTTGAACAAGTAAAGCAGGAAATGGAAAAGGCCGTTTCTGAACGGCGCAACTACTTTGTCTTCCCTCACCGCCTGGCCACCGGCGAAGTCCGGATTGTGGAAGTCTATTCCGGCCCCATCAACAGGGGCGGACATAAACTACTGTGTTCATTCATCCACGACATCACCGAACGCAGGTGGCTGGAGGAGTCGCTGGAAAAGAATCTGAAGCTTCTTGCGGATACCGCGCGAATAGGCAAGGTCGGAGGATGGGAATTCGACATCGCCACCACGCAGCAACATTGGACCGAAGAGACCTATCGGATCCACGAGCTGGAACTCGGTATCGACGTCAATGTCGAAGAGGGAATCAATTTCTACAGTGAGGAATCCCGGCCCATCATCGCCACGGCGGTGCGCCGGGCCATCGAAGAGGGCGAACCCTTCGATTTGGAACTGGAGATCATCACTGCCAAGGGCAACAGACGTTACGTCAAGGTTATGGGGTTATCCGACCTGGTGCACGGCAGGGTCCACGGCTTCTTTCAGGACATCAGCAGACGCAAAAAGGGCGAACTCGCCCTGCAGGAAGAGCTTGAGAAGAACAAACGCTTTTCCAGCATAATGGATGATATCAACGCCCACATCTACATCAAAGATTGTAAACGTCGTTATATCTATGCGAACCGCCAGACGCTGGAACTCTTCCAATGCACAGCCGAGGAACTGGTTGGAGCAAAAGATGAGCGATTCTTCTCTACACCTGATTCCCTGGATCGTTTGGCCGACATTGACCGCAGGGTTCTGGAATTGGGAGAAATCACCCGGGAAGAAATGAGGGTGACACCTTTTGGTTCCGAAGAGCGGATATATATAGAGTCCAAACGACCGATCTACGACGAGCAAGGCAATATCTGGGGTTTGAGCGGCGTTTCCATCGACATCACCGAGCAAAAACGAATCGAAAACTCATTAAGGGAAAGCGAGCGGTATCTGCGGGAGATCACCGCCACTTTGGCTGAAGGCTTGTACGTCACCGATCGCAAGGGACTGATTAAATTTATTAATCCAACCGCCTTATCCATGCTGGGCTGGCATGAGGAAGAGGTGTTAGGTCAGAATGCCCACACCCTGTTCCACCATTCGTATGCGGATGGATCAAGCTACCCGCTCTCTGCCTGTTTTATGATGAGGGTGATGGAAGGAGAAGGTACCATCATTCAGATGGACGATTGTTTCTGGCGTCGCGACGGAACAGCCATCCCTACCTCCGTCATTGTTTCGCCCATTACTCGGGAGATGGAAATTCTGGGAGCTGTAGTCGCGTTCCGGGATATTTCTTGGCGTAAACAAGCCGAGGAGATGTTGAGAAACAGCAAGGAACATCTGGAACTGACCCTGAAGTTGGGTGCTGTTGGAGGGTGGACCCTTGATCTTGTCAACAATTCCGTGAGTCGAACACTGGTCCATGACCAGATTTTCGGTTACGAATCATCCGCGCCCCACTGGAGCTATGAGATCTTCCTTGACCATGTGCTGCCAGAAGATCGTCTCAGGGTTGACCAACTCTTCCATGAGGCAGTTGAGTCCCAATCCGAATGGCGTTTTGAGTGCCGCATCCGGCGAGCGGACGGCAAAGTACGCTGGATTTGGGCAGCTGGCGGGCATCAGTTCGACAGCAATGGGATACCGCGGCAAATGTTGGGGATCCTGATCGATATCACAGATCGCAAAGAGGTCGAGGAGTCCTTACGCCAGTCAACTGAATTCCTGGAAAAAATGTTCGTTAATACTCATCTTTCGATAGTCTTTCTTGATCGAAATTTCAACTTCATTCGCGTGAATCAGTCTTACGCCGCAGTCTGCGGATATCCTCCCGAATTCTTTCCTGGGAAAAACCACTTCGCCTTGTATCCACATCAGGAAAACGAAGCCATTTTCCACCACGTGGTCGAGAGCGGCGAAACATTTTATTCTACTGCCAAGCCATTCGAGTTCCCCGACCATCCAGAATGGGGGATGACCTATTGGGACTGGACGTTGTACCCGATCAAGGACCAACATGGAGTGGTAGAATGGTTGATATTTATCCTACGTGACGTGACCGACACCCGGAAGGCTGAGCTGGAATTGTTGGAAGCCAAAGAGCAGGCGGAACAGGCAAGTCGCGCCAAGGGGGAGTTTCTCTCCGCCATGAGCCACGAAATCCGCACCCCCATGAACGTGGTGCTAGGCATGAGCGGTGTTTTGCTGGAAACCGAGATGGATCAGGAGCAACGATACTATTTAGAGATGATGCACAACTCCGGCAAAGCCCTCCTGGGGATCATCAACGACGTTCTGGACTATTCCCGTATTGAGGCAGGGCAGTTCATTTTGTCAGACGCGCCATTTTCCCCGGCGATTGTGTTATCCGAAACAGTCAAGATCATGCAGCTTTCAGCAGAACAGAAAGGGCTAACCCTTGTGGCTCGGATGCCAAATAGTCTTCCAAGTGCCATCCTTGGTGACGAGGGGCGGATTCGGCAGGTGCTAATCAATCTTATTGGCAATGCGGTCAAATTCACAGAGCATGGACAAGTTGTGGCCAGTCTGCTTCCCCACCCTAAGGAACCAGACCTCCTTCTCTTTTCCGTTTCTGACACCGGGATCGGTATCTCTCCACAAGACAGGGAGCGCATATTTGAGCAATTCACTCAGGCTCATGCGGGTATCACCCGCCAATATGGCGGAACCGGCTTGGGGTTGGCCATCTCCCATCGTTTGGTGGGGTTGATGGGAGGCAGGCTTTGGGTGGAAAGTCAACTGGGGCAAGGCAGCACCTTTTTCTTCACCTTGCCTGTCAGGCCTGCAGAACTTCCTCTGCCACATACCACATCAGTTGATCTGACCAAGGAGGAGTCTGCCAGAAGCCTGCGCATCCTGCTAGCCGAGGACTCCGAGGACAATCAATTACTGTTCCAAATCTACCTGAAGAAAACGCCTCACACGTTGGTAATTGCCTCTGATGGCATTGAGGCAATAGCCCGAGTCCAGAAGGAGGCGTTTGACTTGGTGCTGATGGACATCCAGATGCCCAACATGGACGGATACACGGCTACTCGCGCCATTCGTCAATGGGAGCAGGAAGAAGGTCGCCATCGCTTAA
>JADFXB010000167.1 GCA_015233935.1 Magnetococcales bacterium
AATAGCCAAAAATACCATGGTTAAAACCACATGGGCTATGCCGCGATAGGTTCGCTCTTCTGCCAACACGGAATCGCTCAGATCGTCTAACTGGCTTAAAGGAATCAAAGTTACAAAACGAACTGTGGCATCTGCCGAGAAACCATGATCCAGAAATTTTTTACCGGAAATATGATAGTTGCGCTGCAATTGACTGACCGCACTCCCTTTGGCCACCAGTTCAGGACGACTACTGGCCACCACCCGGTCATCTTTGTTATTGATAAAGGCAGCAATGCCCATGGAACGATATTGTTGTTGGAATAAAAACAGCAATTCATCATTCATGGGGGAGATAAAGACCAACCAGCCCATGGTCTCGCCATTTTGATCCTGCAAAGCAGCGGTGGTCACCAGATTCAACACCCCGTTTACCTCCGTGAGGGTGTTTTGCCCATGCTCCTTTGAATTATGGACCAACAATTCATTCAAATTCTCCTCACTCATGGGTGGAGGAACTTGTGCATAGACCTCCCGTAGACGAAACTCCCCATCCAACAAAGCCACATGGGTGGCGTAGGCCATTTTGCGGGTCACAGAACGCCCCGGCAACCAGGATGGCTTTTGATTGTGGTAGATGACCTTGGGAGAGTCCTCCAAACTCCATCCTGCATTGTGATAATTTTCCAGATGGTGGAAAAAATTTTCCTGCCGAACGAAAAGGGTCACTGCCCAACTATGGAAGGAGAGAAATTCATGCAGCAGTTGTCGATCCTTGCTGGCTTGCTGCTCCATCAATTCAAGAAAGTGACGGGAAAAGAGCACCCCTATCCGCTCGTTGAGAAGATGATCCATGACCCACCAGGAGGACAAACCCGCCACGCCAGTCAAAATCAATGTTTTGACCACCATGGAAAGGCCCTTGCGCCAAATCTCATACACCCGTGAAAGGATGGTCATTTTTCCATAAGTTCCGGTTCACCCGTCACCTCTGGACCAGTAAACTTCCAGCCGGTATGACGCAAAATTCGGGTTGGCACAAAATGGTTTTGCGGATCCAAATGTTCCATTTGATCTTTCAAATGTTCCACAAGCTCTATAGCCTTATCGCTCTTGGTATGATCCTCTGTCCAAATAGACAGATTGATGAGTTGATAGACCGGATAACGCCCCTGGGCCAAGCCCATGGAATCGTCTGGAGCTACCCCGTTGACCTGAATCGTCTTCACCATGCTGCCCTTACCCAAACGACGCACGGTGGGCAACTCTTCATAGCCAATGGCGGACGGATTTCTGGAAACTTCCAATACCATATCATCGATACTGCCCACATCCAGGATGCGCGGACCAAAAAGATCCTTGTTATCCAGAATCAACCGCCAGTGGCCTGGGCGCAAATTACAATGGGCACGCAATACCGCCCGTATGGGCAGATCTGGCCCCTTGCCCCCCTCTGGGGTGGATAATTCGTTCCAGTTGTTGATCTTGTTTTGATAAATATCCCGCAACTGCCCAATGGTCACATTGGTTACCGGGTTGGAAGGGTGGACCAGTAGGGCCACGCTTTGCAGACCCAAGGTATGAAATTCCAATCCAGGCAATCGGTCGGTGAGGGCAGGAGGGCAACAAAAGCCACCGATATCCAAATTTTTCCGCCGCAACATGGCCTCAGCCGTGCCGCAGGTTCCTTCAATCAATTTAACCTTCCAGCCCTTTTCCTTGGCAAAGCCGACGATCAGCGGTTCCAGCATAAAATAAAATTGTTGGTCCATGTTGATGACCAAATCTACCCCCTGGGCATCTTCAGCATGGATAATGGGCTTTGCCAACCATTTTTGCGGCATTGTAACCTTTTTTTCAGGTGAAGTGAAAGGTGCGCCCCGCAATTGGTTAGGCAGGGATTCCCCATAGGCGGACATCACCGTGGCCAATAAGAGCACCGTTCCAATGCCCCACCTACGCCATTTGCGGATTGTGTTCATACCATCCTCTTACCTGCTTCTCGTGCATTGAAAGATTTTGTCAGTATAGACCCAACCAGGCCAAAATAAAATCAAACTGATTTATATTTCAATATGGGAATCCTGCAATGAATAGCTTGAGGCGATCATGTATAGTAAGATACCCTGACCTGAGGGAAAATTCCTTCATGATCACCAACTGTTTTGATGAAAAACACTCGCCATGACCATGCAAGCTTTAACGGTGTCCCTGGGGCACCGACTTGTTCGTTCTCTTTATCATCCTTTTCAGCCAACGGCCAGCCGTTTGCTGACCAATGTGATTGCCTTTGTTGCTGGGGCGGTTGGGGTGCTGGGTTTTCCACCCTACTCACTGGTTGGCGTTCTCATGGTCACCTTTGCCATTTTACTGTCTCTTAGCTGGAGCCGTCCCTGGAAACGCCGCTTTGCCCATGGTTTCTATTTTGGATTGGGACATTTTATCTTTGGTTTTCACTGGTTGCTCACCAGTTTAAACGAGTTTGGCCATATTCCCCTGCCTGTTTCCATCTTGATGCTCTTTTTGTTGTCGGCACTGATGGCGGTCTATCCGGCCCTGTTTGCGGTGGCAGTCCCTCCCCTTACCCCCCATCTTTGGTGGTTGCCGATTACTGCCCCTTTGTTATGGTCAGGCAGCGAATGGTTGCGCAGTCATGTTTTCACCGGGTTTGCCTGGAATTTGGCGGGATACAGTTGGAATACCTGGCCATCCATTCTGCAAGTGGCTGATATAGGGGGAGTTTATCTACTCTCCTGGCTGACCATGGCGGTGGCTTCCCTGCTGGTATTGGCCATGCGGCGGGAGGGAAGACGAGAGGAGATGCATCGCGCCCTGATACTTGCCATACTGCTCATTGCCCTGGCCCATGGCTATGGCCACTGGCGACTCACCTCACCGCCTCCGGTGGTGGATCAAGCCATTCTCTCTCCTTTGGAAATCCAACCTCCCCTCTTAAAAGTCGCCCTGGTTCAGGGGAATATTCCCCAAAATATGAAATGGCAGCCCGAATTTCAGGCTGCCACCATGCAGACCTATACCGACTTAAGCCGTACCGTTGCCCGCAAAGTGGATGTGGTGATTTGGCCGGAAACGGCCATTCCTTTGTTTTTGCAGGCATCCCCCCATTATATTCGCCATATGGGCAAGTTGACGGAAGAGATCAACGCCCCCATTTTAGCCGGTGCTCCCACCGCCAGCAAACAGGATGACCATTGGGCCTATCACAACAGCCTGCTCATGCTGGACAGTGATCAATCCCTCCATCGCCGTTATGACAAACACCATCTGGTTCCCTTTGGCGAATACATTCCCTTGCGCCGCTATTTGCCTGGTAATCTGCAAAAATTGACGGTGGGTGCCGATGATTTTCAACCGGGTCCCGGTCCCATTCCCATGCCCTGGAGCAAGGGGGCCATCGGTGCTCTCATTTGTTATGAGGCGGATGTCCCCGCCGAGGTGCGCCAACTGGCACTGGCTGGGGCCAAATGGTTGGTTAATCCCACCAACGATGGCTGGTTTGGTGAAGATGCCAAGCCCCAACACCTGGCCATGGCCAAATATCGGGCGGTGGAAAATCGTCTGCCCATGATCCGGGTGGCCAATACCGGCATTTCCGCAGCTTTTGATGCCTATGGACGGGAGTTGGGACGACTGGAGAGTAACCGCCAGGGTGTGCTGGAGTTGACCATCCCCAAAGGTTGGGGGGATGCGCCCTATCATCGTATTGGTGACTGGTGGATGCTCTTTGCCCTGGCCGTTGCCTTGGCTGTGATTCAACTGGTCCACCTGCCATCCCGACTATCCCAGGTAATGAACGCCCCAAAGGAGGGTTAACAGGGTAACCAGGGGACCCACTCGCAAATAGGCGGCAAAACTTAGCGTGACGCCTCGAATGCGGGCGGTTTCTGCAACGATCAAATTGGCCACCGATCCCAGCAAGGTCAGATTGCCGGCCAGGGTGGAGGCCATGGCCAGGGTCAACCAATCATTGGCCAGATTGCCATGGCTGGTGATCACCGGCTGGAACAACAACACGGCGGGCACGTTGGAGACCAAATTGCTCATCAGGGCGGTTGCCAGGGTGAAGGCCAGAATTCCCCCCTCCACCAATGGTGTAAGAGCATTCAGCAACTGACTACCGAATCCTGCGGTTTCCACCGCCTTGGTCACCACAAAGAGTCCAGAGAAGAAGACCAGCAATCCCCAGTCGATCTCCAGAAATACCCGTTCCGGTTTGATCCGTCGGGTAATGAGCAACAGGGAGGCGGCCAGTAAAGCCGCCAAGGGAACCGGCATGCCCCCCACCAGGGCCAACAGCAATACCAGGGTGGCCAGCATGCTTTTGATCAACAGGGGACGAAAGATGCGCACCGGAATAGAATTCGGCACCTGCAAAGGACGAAAGGCCAACTCCCGACGAAAGACCAAAACCACCACCAACCAGGCCATTGCCAATCCCACCAAAGAGACTGGGGCGAGAGCGCGGGCAAAGGGAAGAAATTCCAAACCGGAAAAGACCCCGATCAACATATTCTGGGGATTACCAATCAAGGTGGCGGTGGAGCCAATATTGGCAGCCACTGCCAGAGCAATCAGATAGGGTACAGGATGCAGGCCCAGGATGGTCACCACCTCCAATACGAGGGGGGTAAAAGCCAGAACAATGGTATCGTTGAGAAAAACTGCTGACAACACCCCGGAGGAAACCACCACCCAGGCCAATAACTGACGGGGAGAATGGGCATAACCAGCGGCACGCACGGCTACCAGACGGAAAAATCCCGCCAGACGCAGATTGCCATTGATCACCATCATGGCAAACAACAGGGCAATGGTGTTGAGATCCACCGATTGAAAGGCTTGAGGCAAAGTGATGGCCCCACTGACCACCAGCAACACCGCCCCTGTCAAAGCAATGGTGGCCCGGTTCATGCGTAATACCGGATAACGTCCCACCGCCACCCCGATCAAGGTCACCATGATCAAGGCGGCATGTACCCAGGGCAACAATGGGGCAATCATTCCTGCTGGTTGGGGTGTGCCAAAACCACCCGGTTTCGCCCGCCCCGTTTGGCCTCGTAGAGATGGGCGTCCGCTGATTTGATCATGGCATCGGCACTTTCCAGGGGAACATAGGGGTGTACTGCCACACCAATACTGATAGTTACCTTGAGGCCATCCACCACCATATCTTCAATGGCTTTGCGCAGCCGTTCTGCTGCCAGCTGCGCCCCTGGCACGCCGGTATTGGGCATGATGACACAGAACTCTTCACCCCCATAACGGCAGCAATAATCCACTTCGCGGAAGACCTCTTTCATGGTCCTGGCCACCGCCTGCAACACCCGGTCGCCTTGATCATGGCCATGGGTGTCATTGAATTTTTTGAAGTGGTCCACGTCGAACAGCATCACCCCTACGGTGGTGCCATAACGTTTGGAACGGCTGTACTCTTCCAGCAACAGTTCATCCAATCGTCTGCGATTGATGAGTCCGGTTAAACCATCGGTGGTGGAGAGCAAACGCAGCTTCTCCTCCAGCTTTTTCTCTTCGGTGATATCCCGCAACAGGGCCGCCGAACCGATGGTCTCCCCCTCGCTGGTATGGATAGTGGCGGCATAGATGTTGAGCATCCGATTGTTGTAGACCACCACCTCCGGCATTTTCTGGATTCTTTCTGGATCCAGCATGGCTGTCATGTATTCGGGATCGTCCAACAGGGACAAAAATCCCTGGGATTTGATGGTATCTGCCTCTTTGCCCAACAATCGTTCGGCGGCAGGATTGATCAAGGCCACCTCTCCCAACCGATTGGTCACCACCATGCCTTCGCGGGCACTGAGAATGATGGTGGTCAACTTGTCTTTTTCGTTCTGCAAGCCGGTGTGGCTTTTCAACAATTCGGCACTCATCTGGTTGAAACAATGGGCCATTTGTCCCAACTCATCGGCACTGACTTCGGGAACCTTTTCTTTCAGATTGCCGTTGGCCACATTGACCATGGCACGGGTCAAATGTGCGATGGGATTGACGACGGAACGACGAATCAACAGAAAAGTCACAAATAAAATCAGAATCATAGCAAAAATCAGAACCATGGTAGCCTGGTTGCGGGCATGGGTGATATCTTCTTCCACATGATCCAGCCCCGTCACCAACTGCAATACGCCCCGCAACTCCTGCTCCTTGCCATGGCACCGCCAGCAAGGTTTTTGATTCATAATGGGTGCGAGAAAGACCAGTTTACGACGGCCATCTTCCCCAACGGTGTATTGATAAATTTCACTTTTTCCAGCAATCACCGCCTTCAGGCTGGTATCTTCGGCAGGCAAGATCTGGTTTTTGCTTTCGGTCTCTCTGGGCATGAACTCTTCATCTCCCAGCCGCCGATTGACCGCATGGATGGTAGAGTTATCTCGAAAGGCTTCCAGCCCCTGTAAACGTAAAATGGAAAACTTTTCGACCCCTGCCACTTTTTTCAGATTATCCGCATAATTTTGGGCGATATCTGCATAGCCGGCCAGCATCACCGTTTGCAGTCCCTGACGGGTTCCTTCCATGACCAGACGCATGGCGCGTTCATTCTGGGCAAGAATGGAGGCTTCCTGCTGGCGGGTATAGACATTAATCATGGCCAACAGCCCGATCAATACGGCTGTTCCCACCAAAACCAGCAATCGGGTGCCAATATGTTTAAATTGATGAATTCCCATAGATTTTTATTGCATAACCAGGCAATCGGCTGCCCACTACCCACCCCTTGACGGATGTTGTGTAACGCACGCCATGTTATTGGAATATATGTTTTGCTTCCCCCAG
>JADFXB010000168.1:0-5145 GCA_015233935.1 Magnetococcales bacterium
GAACCACAGGTGGGGTCAAGAACCAAGTCGCCGGGATCGGTAGCAATGAGAAGGCATCGTTGAATAATTTTTACTGAGGTTTGTACGGTGTAAATTTTATCATCTCCGAAATTCGATAACGCGACATCTGGCCAATTATTCCCAACAACAATATATGGAAAATCTTTCTCATACCTTTTATATCTAATAGTATTTCCAGATATGACAATACGTTCAGAAGCTGCCAGTCTCTGCAATCCATTAATACTTGTTGACCAATATCTCCTACCAGGATTAAAATTACGTCCGTTGAATGTAAAACTTGGCGATTGATAATAATGTGATGATGTCATATCACTTGTTGTAAAAACATCTTATGTTGCCGATAGTTGCTTACTCCTAAATGATGACTTAAATTTAGTATTTTCTTTTGACTTTCCATAACAAAGAATATAGTCTGTGACAGATGATAAAAAATCATCTGGTTGAGGGCTTCTTTTAATTACTGTGATTTGGCTTATAAAATTCCCATCACCAAACACTTCATCCATCAATCCTCTTACCCGATGGACATTTTCATCCCCAATCTGCACAAAAATCGATCCACTCTCCGTCAATAAATCCCTCGCCACCGTCAACCGATCCCGCAGATAGGTCAGATAGGAGTGGATACCATCCCGCCAGGTATCCCGGAAGGCTTTTACCTGTTCCGGTTCACGGGAGATATGCTCCCGGTTGCCATCCTTGACATCCCGACTGGTGGTGGACCACTGAAAATTGGAGTTGAATTTAATGCCATAGGGCGGATCCAGATAGATGCACTGCACCTTGCCCCGCAACCCCTCCCGTTCGGCCAGGGAGGCCATCACCTGCAAGGAGTCTCCCAAAATCATGCGGTTGGACCAGTGGGCATCGTGCCGGTAAAAATCGGTGACCGAGGCCCCTGCGGGCAGTCCATTAAAATCGGAAAAAATATCCAAAACCCCTTGTTTCGGTTTCTCCCCCTTGGCCCGGCTGTCACTCTCCCGTTGCAGGTCGTCGATCAACACCTTGGGATGGACCTTCTCCTGAATGTAGAGGGGTGGGGCGTGAACCACCAGTTCGGACCAATCCTGTTCATCCTTGCCTCGCCACACCAGTTGAGGATCCAGATCCCGATTGCGCCGCTCGTAGGCCAACCGAATGGGTGTTTTTTCCTCATGGGCCATCACCGACTGGAATTCGGCGGTGGGAATATGCTTGCGGTTGGCCTGATCATGGGTCAGGGTTTCCACCTGTAGTTTGGATTCACGGGCCATTAGTCGCTCTCTGTCCAAAATGGATTGATAATCCTCAACGTTCCGGCAATCCTTTGCCCGTGCTGCATGTCCTCACTATAAAGGGTGTCACAGCCCGCCGCCAAAGCTGCCGCCATAATCAAACTATCCCAATAACTGACCGCCTGCTCTTCTCGCAATAGAGAGGCTTGCTGAAAAAGTGTTTCATGATCCGCCATCACCTCACAATCCAGATGCAACTGGCGGATCACTTCCCGCACATCCTCTTCCCCATATCCAGCTTTTTTACGCAGGTTGTATACCAACTCCCGAATGACCTGTCCGTTGATGACCGGTCGTATCATGCCATCCAATAATCGATTGGCCGCAACTTTCTTGGAAAAGGAACTTTTTCCCAAGGCGTAGAAAAATATATTTGTATCAACAAAGCAGCGGGCGGTCATAAAGCTCCTCCCGGCTCATGGGTTGTACATCACCATATTGGGTGGCACCACGGGCACGCAATGCCGCCAACGGACCGGAAAATTCCCCAGTTGTTTTATCTGAAGATTTCCCCCCGCCAACCACTTGTGGCTCGTCACTTGGATTGGAATATCTGGCCGCAAGAAATTCAACAAAGTCGAACACCTCTGCCTGTTTCTCAGGAGGAAGGGTCTGCAACCTTGTCAACAGTTCAGTGTATCCCATGATGGAACTCCCTTTTATCAGGTTTCTTCATCTTCCTTTGTCTATCACCAGTGCAGACACCATCCTATCAAATTCCGTCTCAATCTCATACACCTGGGTAAACTCGGCAAAGGCCCAGCGGCCAAATTTACCAAGATTGTTCACCCCAGGCACCCAGTGGGCACGCATGGTATTGGCCTTCTCCTTGCCATCCTCCCCCCGGAATCCCTTGATCTCCACCACCAGATTCAAAACACCACCGCATCCGTCATCCACCTGAACGATGAAATCCGGCAAATATTTTCTATGGGTGGATCCCATGAGGTAGGGTACTTCCAAACCAAGATTTTGATTTTTGACGTAGGCCAACACCTGGGGATGGGACTCGGCTACCCGGCAAAATTCCGCCTCCCAATCACTATCCCGGACCACCCAGTTGATATGGCACCGGCGGGGGTCGGTCTTCCAAAGGGGTTTGGAGGTCGTAAAATTGACGAAACGGGTGGAACCGGTGGGATTGTAGGGGTCCAGGATGGCCTTGACAGGTTTTTCTCCTGCCAGGGATTCGGAAATGGCGGCTTTGATCCGCTCGCAAGCCATGTCGGCGATTTCCTGATAGATCAATTGGGCGGCATAGGTGCCACCCCTGCACTTCAGATACCCCCCCTCCAGCCATTGCCGGGTAATGCGCTTGAGTTGACCGAACAGATGCAGTTTTGGCTCTTCGCCGGGATCCCGATATTTGGTGTAGAGCAGGTGCCTGGTCAAGTGGAAAAGGATGGTGGACTGTCGCATTTCCTGCAAATGTTCCAGGGTCAGTTCTACCCCTTCCCCCAGAATGCCCTGATTGCGCGTGCGGGAAGGGCCAACCAAATCCGGGGTAAGGTTCAAGGTCGAATCGGGGGAAAATTTGGCCGACAGTTGTTCATCGGGTAATTCCACCCGGTATCCCTCAACCCGTGGAAAAAGAATTTCCAACCCATCCCGATCAGGCCGGACGGCATGGACACGCACCGTCTCCCTGGGGGGCGCGGGTTTGACCACCACGGGCTGGGCGGTAAAATCGAAGGGGATACCCAGTACGTCGGCATATTCCACGTTGAACAGTCCGGTATCATTGAGATCATAAGACTGTCGCCGCAAGGCACGTCCCACCACCTGTTCACACAGCAGTTGGGTTCCGAAGGCCCGCACCCCCAAAACATGGGTGACGGTGTTGGCATCCCATCCTTCTGTCAACATGGAAACCGACACCACGCAACGAATGGACTCTCCCAAGCGGCCTGCCTTGCCCACGGTGTTCATCACTTCCCGCAGCAAATCGGCATCGCTTAAAGTTTCAGCGGCTTGCCGGTCCCCGGTGCGTTCCATAATCTCCCGCCGGAAACGGTCGATTTCATCTGCCGCCATCTCACGAAAATCCCCATCCAGGGCTTCACCGGATTCCAGTTGGGCACTATCGATCAACAGGGTTCTTGGTCTGGGCAACCGGTTGCCCTGTTCATCATAATTCCGAAACAATGCCAGCCGCCCGGCATGAAAGGTGGTAGTCTCGTCATCCACCCCATGACGATGAAAACCAGCGATGAAATCATAAACCAGCTTGGATGTGGCGGTATTGTTGCACACCACAATAAAGACCGGTGGCAGGGTAATCCCCGCCTCCTGCCAAAGGGCAAACGTTTTCTGATAATGGCCGTAGAGTGCCTCTAATGCGGTTTGCAGTTCCGTGGGCAGACTTAAGGGGTCCAGGGTTTTTCCAGCGGTTCCCCGTCCCTTCTTGGGCATTTTTTTGCCGATGTGCTCCCAAAGATTACGGAATTTGGGGAGATCCCCGCCGGGAATATTGTCCGCCACGGGAACCCGTGGCAACTTGACAATGCCACATTCAATGGCATCCATGAGGGAGAAATCGCTTACCGTCCAGGGAAACAGGGTTCCCTCCGCATAGCCGGAACCACGCAAAAAAAATGGGGTGGCTGAAAGATCATAAATCACGGGAACGCCAAGGATGCGTTTGACGGCCTCGATGCCGGAAATCCACAAACGGGCGGCCTCGTTGTTTTCTTTGGCTTCGGCAAGGTCGTCTCCTGCCAGTTTTCCTTCCTCGTTACTGTCCGGTTTGGCGCGATAGCAATGATGGGCTTCGTCATTCAAGACCAGAATGTTTTTCATACCCGTCAATTCGGGCATGACCCGTTGCACCATCTGACCTTCCGTCTCGATGGTGTTCAAATCCGCTCCCCGCCCCTTGAGGAGGGCACGGCCAACCGGGGTAATAGTGATGCGCTCCCGAAATTTAAAGGCATGGTAGTTGGTAATCACAATTTTGGCACGTTCCAAATCGGCCAACATGTCGTTGGGCACCAACTCCCGTCCCCGGTAATAACTGTCTGGATCGTTGGGTTGCAATACCCGCAACCGGTCGCGAATGGTAAGGCCGGGAGCAATGATCAAAAACCCCCGCGTGAACAGCTTGTTTTTGGGATGTCGAACCGCATTGACCGTCTGCCAGGCCATGAGCATGGCCATGACCGTGGTCTTGCCCGCCCCGGTGGCCAACTTCAATGCAATACGAAAAACATCGGGATTGGATTGTTCATTGGCACGAAGCAAATGTTCCCGTGCCCAGCCATCCGTTTTCGGGGCTACTTCCGCCAACCAGATGGCCGTTTCCACCGCCTCCACCTGGCAGAAAAAGGGGCGAATTCCCTGGAAAGGATGACTCCGCCAGTGTTGCAGCAGTCTGGCTGTTTCGGGTGTCACCTTCCATTGTTCCGGCACTGGCAGACGCCGCCAGAATTCAACATCACCCCTTATTTTATTGATAATTGGTGTTGGGTCGTATTCCTGTTTCTCATTTGAAATGTCTTCAAGAGACAATGTTCCCTGCTTCTTGGCGTCGATCCGTCTTCTGGATGGTTTGGGAACCGGGGTCACATAGGAAGAGATGCGACGTTGTTCAGTAATGTGGCCCGTAGGCTGTCCATCCCCATCCAGTTCCCAGTGGCGACCTGGATAGGCATAGGGTGAGTTCAGAATCGGCGATTCAAAAAACTGACTAGTCATAATCTGCCTTACCAGGGTCGTTAGTCGCCTTCGGAATAGGGTGGTTCCCTGCGATGTTTCGTTCTCATAATAAATACTGCAAACTTAATTTGGCAAGGCATGACCATTTGTAATCATCAAAATTTTATATAAACAACAAGCATAGATCTATATC
>JADFXB010000168.1:5153-6733 GCA_015233935.1 Magnetococcales bacterium
GCATGACCATTTGTAATCATCAAAATTTTATATAAACAACAAGCATAGATCTATATTATCTATAAATAATAATGTATATAAAATACCCCCGCTCCTTGATGATGTTAGTAGATATTTTTTTTTAAAATACAAATTTCTGCTATCTACACCCTCCTTTGTCGGCCAAGATGCTGTTGGTAACAAAAGCCATTTTATCATTGGGAATCTGGTGACGAATCTGGTGACACCATGCCGATTTCATTTATAGCCATAAGGATAATGAATACGGTGTTACCAGATTTCAAGAAAAATGTATTGCGTCCCCAGGAATTTCCTCAGTCCCAGCTCTTGTGCAGGTATCTGTCAGGGTAACGTGCTTGCCCATCGCCTCTTTGATCGTGCTTCCCGCACGGAATTTCCAGGACATCCCCCTGATTTTTCGGCCTTGTATCATTTGGCAGGGTGTCAGCAAAATTCACCACCTCAGCAATTGACGTTGACCACTAAGCGACCCCGCACCTGGCCAGCAAGGATGGCCGATGCCTGACTTAGGGCCTCGGCCAGACCAATTTCATGGGTCATGCTGGCAAGCAGACCCACATCGAGATCCGATGCCAAACGCTGCCAAGCCTCCAGGCGACGCGGCTTTGGACAGTGCACACTATCGACGCCAGCCAGGGTTACATTGCGCAGAATGAACGGGGCCACCGTGCCCGGCAGGTCCATGCCCTGGGCCAAACCACAAGCAGCCACGGTGCCACCATAGCGGGTGGCGGCGCAGGCATTGGCCAAGGTGTGGCTGCCAACAGTATCCACAACACCAGCCCATTGTTCCTTGGCCAGCGGCTTGCCCGGTGCCGCCAGAGTGGCGCGGTCGATGACTTCCGCAGCTCCCAGTGCCTTCAGGTAGTCGGCTTCTGTTATGCGTCCGGTGGAAGCAACCACCCGATAGCCAAGTTTGGCAAGCAATGCAACGGCCACACTGCCAACCCCACCGGCAGCACCCGTCACCAGTATTTCACCTTTTGCAGGTGTCACATCGTGCCGTTCCAGCGTCATGACACAGAGCATGGCCGTATAGCCAGCGGTGCCAATAGCCATGGCCTGCGCCGGTGTAAAAGCGGCAGGTAGCGGCACCAGCCAGTCGCCCTTGAGGCGTGCATACTGGGCCAGTCCACCCCAGTGGTTTTCGCCGACACCCCAGCCATTAAGCACCACTTGATCTCCTGGCTTGAATTCATCATGACTGCTCTCTTCCACCGTTCCTGCCAAATCGATTCCAGGAACCATGGGAAAACTGCGCACCACCGGACCTTTGCCAGTAATGGCCAGACCATCCTTGTAGTTCAGCGAGGAATAGTCAACGCGCACCTTCACATCGCCAGCAGGCAAGCTGGAGGCCTCAAGCTGGCGCACTCCTGCCCGATAGCCGTCCGCATCTTTTTCTATTAAAAGGGCATTGAACATGGAAACTCCTCGCTTCAAGAATATCAAAATTTTCAAAGAGATCAGAATTCTCTTTGGGTGGGATGTGTAGGATGGTTACTGGAAGGTCTGTTCAATCTTTTCCGCACCAAAAATTTTCTTGCTCCATCCCTTCA
>JADFXB010000169.1 GCA_015233935.1 Magnetococcales bacterium
CATCATGGTCTTTTATCCTTTGTTGCGCTTGCAGACAAATCCGGTGCGGGGAAACAGATGCCCCAGTTAAAGAGTGCCTGCAACAAACGTGCCGCTATTGTTATAGCTTGCCGAGCGCATAGCTCGAAGTCCACAAATTAAAATATTTTTCACCACACCCCTGCCGCTAATCCTATATTTTTTTTTGCCGTGTTTCAATCGATTTTTACTTAAAGGTGGGAGCGGTCAACTCTGCCATGTTTGTCACAATTTGACAGGTGAACCGCAATCAGTTTAATGTTACACTTCGATCTTCAGCCAAAACGAAAAACACCCGTGAATTCTGTTTGGTCATCAGAGGCAACATGCTGACATTCTTGGGAGCAGAAAAAAAATTCACCTGCCGAACGTTGAGCGAAGCACATACCTTGGCCCAACAATTGGCGGCATTCTGCCCCAACCCTACTGTGGCGGTGATTGGTTTGAAAGAACTGCTCATCAATGCAGTAGAGCATGGCTGCCTGAATATCTCATATGATGAAAAAACAAAACTTATGGAGTCGGATGACAATGCTTGGGAGGAGGAGGTTGAACATCGCATGTTGTTGCCTGAAAACAAGAACAAGCAGGTTTGTGTGTGTATGGCGTTCCACGAAGAGGAAATCCATTTCGTCATTAAGGATCCCGGTAGAGGGTTTGATTGGCTGCCGTTTCTACAATTCGAGTCAGTTGGCCCCACCATCAAACACGGTCGAGGCATTGCCTTGGCCGTGCAGGTCAGTTTTCAACAGGTACTGTATCGCGGGTCAGGCAACGAAGTCCTAGCCATAATTCGTACCACACCACCAATTAGTGATTGATTTTTTTTGGCACTAGTTGTACAATCGACCAGTCGATATATATTAACTTTATTGGAGCATGCTATGGAAATTCATACAGAGAAAAAGGAAAACACCGTGACCATCAGTCTGGTTGGTGATTTTGATTTCAAAGCTCGCACCCAATTCCGAAACACCTTCGTGAACATTTCCCCAGAGTCGTCCTTCATACTGAACTTTGCTGGGGTGGAACACATCGACAGCTCAGGCCTCGGTCTGCTGCTCATGCTGCGGGAGCACGCTGGAGTCACTGAGGCCAACATTACCATCGTTAACTGCAATGCCGTGGTTAGGAAAGCATTGCAACTGTTTGAATTCGATAAATTATTTAAAATCAGGTAGAATCCTGGGTCAAGCAATGTCTCCCAGTGACGCGAGTTCTTCCACATCCTCAATCAGGTAGCTGAATTCGCTCCGGTTCAAGCCAACCTCGCGCAATACCCTCTCGCCGACATGATCAACAGGGTTTTCTGCGACAGCTCTCGGCAGTTCGATTACCCGACCACCGGCCTTCCAAACCAAATGGCTTGTGATGATTTCGGTAATTTTTAGTACATGCCACAGCTTGCGCACCATCTCATTTTGTGTCAAGGCGTCTGGCAATAAGTCATGATGGTGATAACGAATGACATCCAATATTACCGGGTCTAATCCCCAACTCTTGGAAATCAAGGAGCCAACAACACAGTGGTTGGTGTTGAATCCGTTATTTTCCATCTCGCGAATATTTTGCCCTACAGACACCGCACCATCGGTGAACAGGTCACCATAATTGGGAAACTTGGCCATCAGGGGGGGGATCGCACAATCATGGAACAAACCGGCCATATAGGCTAGATCGGCAGAAACCTCATAATCCTTCAACCACACTGCGATAAATTCGGCGGCCCTGGCAACAATGACACTGTGCTGCCAGAATGTTTCAAACTTTCTATTGTCCATGCCAGCGTTGAGAGCATTGCGCAGAGTGGAAGCAAGTACCGCTCGCTGAAACAGCTTCAACCCCAGCAGGGACACCGCGTGATTGATGGAACTCACCTGCACCCTGAGACCATAGAGAGGGGAATTGACCACCTGGATAACCTTGGCTGACAGCCCTGGATCCTCCTTGACTAACCCGCTTAGTTTGCCAATGTCGGGCTGATCCCTTTTCATTTCCTTACTGATTTCCATCAGGATGCGAGGTGGTGAAGGAATGCCTATTCTGGCAAGGACCCCTTCAGCCTGTTCCATTTCAACCGCTTCGGCATCCACCTGGGATCCTTTTGCATCGCGGGTGAGTTGATCCCACAGCAGTGAGTTTTTGACCACAAAACCATTGATTGCCTCCATGACAGCTACGGCAACCTTCCTCTGCTCATCAGCATTTTCCGCCTTTTTGAACGCTTGGTATTGTTCGGCAACCTGTCTGGTCAGACCTTTATAGCCGCCTTCCCGTACTCCTTTTTCAGGATGATTCATTTTTTCCAGGAATTCGCGCTCCTCCTCAATGATGGTCACTATCCGCCGGTACAGACGTGCGAAGATGGGGGCTAAAGAGGTGTGGACTTTCTCCGACTCCAATGCCGCCATAAGACTGTCAGCAAGCTTGAGTAAATCCTGTCTGCTCGCAGCGAGTGCTTTCAGAACCTGTTGGGGATCCCAAGGGGGAGAGGCTTGCTCCATGGTCACATGCTCCGTATAAATATCGCATATTCTGAACTGATAGTGATTATCATTCACCTTGTTCTGCCTTATAGCATGGAAGACAGAGCTTACTAAAGATACGGTATACTAGATAATCACACGACGCCGTTTATTATTGCGTAAGACCAAGTAGAATGCTACTCTAAAAAATGGGCGGGTGGGAACATATTCTGTGCTCATTGGGGAGCGTACATGAATGCCAGCATTTCTACCAGTGCCACTGTCGTTGAGAGCACCAGGGGCCTGTCTGCAAAAAATTTTTCCTCCGACAGCATCCATGACGACGTAGTCACCCTGCTGTCCTGGCTTGCTGTGAACCAATGTGACCCGGCGGAAATTGCAGAAACCGACTTTCTCGCTTTGTCCATGCAGTTCCTTTTGCACACCTTGCGTGATGATGAAGAGTCGCACAAAACCCTTGAAGAGATGGGGTTTTGTAATTCTGTTGACTCAGTCGTCCTGTCAGCCATCTCCTTTTTGGAAACTGTCGAAGGTGACCGTGTTCATCGGAGGGAATTTGAAGCCTTACGCCAGCAGTGGCTTATTTCCCGCTCTCATAAATTTTTAACAGATCAGAAATCACCCCCACCTCCCGTAGCAGAAAGCCCATCACATAAGGTTTCTGTTCTCTTTGTTGAACCCGTCGCCCCACCCGTGTTGGAAACGGAGAGCAATGCCCGGCAATTGGCAGAGGCTGTACTGGAACAAGCCGTCCTATTGGCAGGGAAGACCCTCTCACAAGCCCGTGAAGACGCCGAAAAATTACTTGCAGATGCTCAGAAACAACTCCAAATACTGGAAGAGGAACGGGACAAAATCATACAATCCGCCAATGCGGAGGTGGAACAATCCATTGTTGGGGAAGGGACAATCCTACACCACACCCTTCTGCAAAAACTTGATGAAGAACAAGATCAACCAACCCCACCCCTGCATCAGGAGACGGAGTCCCAGGCACAAGCCCTGCTTGATGAAGCACTGCGTAAAGCTCGGCAGATGGCGGACACAATATTGCAGCAGTCGGTGCAAAGTGCTGCAGATATCATGAATAACGCCATGTTGGAAGCAGAACATCTGGCCATGGAGGAAAGGAAACGGATTATCGGTGAAGCCATCAAGGAGGGGCAAAAGCTGCACTATTTGGCTGCTCGCAAAGCTAGGAAAATATTGGACAATGCCCGCCAGTCCACCCAATCAGACAAGGAAAATAATGTCTTGATTTTGTCGGATACAAAGCAACTTGGAATCCCCATTGTAACCACTCTCTCCACTCTGATTGCAAAATATCCAGTAGAAAAATTACCCTTAATCATACATCGATTGGGTGTTGCCGTTGAGGATATCTTGAAATATGGCAATAATATTACTCAAGATGAAATCATGGCCAGGCTCAACACCATGGAAGCTCCCAAAATCCATGAATCGGTCCTGACGGATACATCTACCCAGGGCATCCCCCCATCCATCTCAGGGTCAATCCTGGCCATGTTTGACGCCATCACCCTCCTGACTTCCCTGCTATCCAGATCAACCAAACAGTTGAGCAATGCATCTCTGGATCTCCTCGGATTCTATCGTAGCTTGTTTAAACTCTATCCTTTTATTAATTCTTCTGATGATGCAGATCATATTCTTTATCGTAATCTTACCCTTTATATTTATCGACTGACCCGTTATCTGGAGTCCATCCCCTTTGCCACAGAACATGTAATGGGATTCATTTCTGTGACAGAACCACTGCTACGTGAAGCCATGGCCGAAATCCGGCTTCCCGAAGAAAAGGAGAGTCAACGCAGTAAGTTGTTGCAGCGTGTGCTCTTGATGCGATCTGACCCCCTTCGCTGTATCAATACCCTGCCCATTATTTGCAACCGCATGGAGTATGAGTATGTCCGGGGTATAATTTCAAAAGACAGCCTGCCCATATTTGAAGAGGTGTTGACTGAACTGGTGCCACCCCAAGCGTGGAAACAGTTCCAGACCGCTGCCATTCCCTTGTTCAACATGTACCGATTGACTCCCACCACGGCCTTGGACTGGGATGGCTTGTTGACCAGTTCAGTAACCCAAAACATTGTGGACATCATCAAGCGCAGAATAATGGACTTGCGCAAGGATGGTACCTTCCATGAGCAGTTTATTTCCACATGCAGTCGCAGATTGTTGCATAATCACAACTCTTGGAACGACACCGAAACCAGTAAAGAAAGCCATTTCCAACTGGAACTTTTGCGCATGCAACAGGTTGAATGGGAAGCACTGATTCAGGCTATTTATGACATCGCCACCCTCTGCCTGACTCCCGAAGTAGGGCAACTTCTCCTGGAAATACCGGGAGATAAGCAACGGCTAGTCATCGGCTTTACCTGCAATCAGCCAGCGTTTCTGAAAGCGATGGGCATGGCGGATGGTGCTCCGAAACGAAGGGTAACCTTGAGCAAAAGGCAAATTGATGACATCAATGCCATTCTTTCCTCCCTATCTCCAAGAGTTCAAGAGGTGTGTCTTTTGCAACTGTTACATCGTGGGTTGGTCGATTTGGCAACTCTGGAAAAAGTTCTTCGCCTCAATCCATTAACCAAAGAAAAAGGCTCCTTACGCAAACACATGCCCGAACTGGTTGTAGAGTTGCTTGCTCGTTTGCGTTGGGATGTTGTTCAACTTTGGATGGTGAATAAGGGTTTGCAACCTCTCTTGCCAGGAATAGTCAAATCCAACGACATTTCCACAACTAAAACCTTGCTGGTTAATCTGGGACTCAACCAGCCCGACCCGAATCTGCAGGTTAACGAGGAAGATGACGAACCCATGGGAGCCGTGGATGCCACGCTTGCCATCAAGGATATGCTGGACGGTTTACTGGATGCCATGGAACAACTGAATAATCATAAAGAGGAGCGAACGTCCTTTTTGTCATGGACAAAAAGTAATCAAAAGAAAGCAATGGAAGAGAATGTTCAGCGTTGGTTAACTAGATTTAAGAGAACGGGATTTGAACAAAAGGCACACATGTTGGTGGATGCCATTCGCAAGAATGCTTCTCAAAATATACCATGATGTTGCTGCTTAATTTCATTTGTTGGTCAACTCTCTATTTAAGGATATGGACACATGGACGCCAAATTCATAACTCAAGCTGAAAGTATTTTGGCTAGCGTTAAGTTTCCGCCGCAACCTGAAATCGTTCTGCGTATCAACGAGGAGGTCAGAAGTCCGCAGCCGGATTTTGCTAAAATTTCCACTTTGCTGACCAAAGACCCCGCCCTTTCCGCCAGGGTGATCAAACTGGCCAATTCGTCGCTCTTCCAATTGTCAAGCCCGGTAAAATCTATCAGTCACGCCATGACCATCCTGGGACTGGAAAATTTTTCCCGCATCGTTCTAACCTCAGCCTTGCGAGATGTGTTGAAGAGTCAGCACGTCACTGACAACCGCCTGATTGCCCACTTGCTGTCCGTAGCAGTGGTTGCCGATTCAGCACTTACTTCAAGATTGCAGGAGTTTGAACTTGGGAACGGTATCGCCTATCTTTGCGGTTTATTTCATGATGTGGGTATGGTAGCCATGATGCAAAAATTTCCAAGCTATCAGAAAGAAATTCTTGATTACAGCTTTGGTCACTTCCCCGATGTGGTTGCCGTAGAAAACCAAAAATTCACCACCAACCACTGCGCGGTGGGCAGTCTTGTTGCTCGCACATGGAATCTTCCCCGTACCATCTGCGATGCCATCCTCTATCACCATGACGTTGATTTTCCGGAGTTGATCTCAGACCTGACCACCATCAAGCTGGTAGCCATGATTCAACTTTCTGATTATTTTGGAAATAAATATTTTTATAGATCAGGACAGTCCAGCATCTTCGACATGAAACAATGGAGTGCAGAGGGATTTGACGCCACCGCTCCCAACGTTCTTTTCGAACTGGGATTGAGCGTAGAGGACATTGAGGAGATGGATGAATCTATTGATCAAAAACTGGCTGGTTTGGCAGAAGAGGCGCGACAATAAGTATCAGCATAATAGGTGAATTGTTATTTATATAACCTCTTCGAGTTGGTGCGTTTAAGTGGATTCATTTTTCATTTAAATGGCCGACATTTAGTTTGAATCTGTCAGGATTTTGCTTGCGATCTTTATGTCAAAAGGTAACACTGTTCTTGTCCATGGACACCA
>JADFXB010000016.1 GCA_015233935.1 Magnetococcales bacterium
CCACCTTAACCAGTGAGGATACACGCGCCCTCATTGGACTTGAAAAACAACGGCAACTCTTTGGGGGAGATGATTCGTCCACTCTGGCAGAAATTGGCAGTGCCCTGGGACGTAAGGGGGTTGTGGCTACCAGCAGCCTGGTCATGGGTCCCAATGGTTCGAACATGGAAATGGTTTTGATCTCCCGTAATGGAAAGCGACTGGGGCGCGGTACCGCCTCCTGTGCCGGCAATTGTGGTTGGCATGCTCTGCTGGATAAGGTGATAGACGATCTCCCTGATCTCTGCATGCCCCAATGGGAGGGAGAGATCACCTACCAGTACAAGGAGTATTTTGATTCCAGCCATCGCGCCGAAGTGGATGGTGGCTCAGAACAAGGTTTAACCGATCATTTTCTACAACTGGACGCCAACATTACCTTACGGCCAGAAGGGTTGGGCCACGAACTGGCAACCCGAGTGACTCCCCAGGTCTCTGGCAAGGACAAAATTAAGACCTTGCGCAAGAACGAGGCGTTATGCGGCGGTGAGCAAGGCCCGGAAAAAGTGGTAACCGACGGCTACCGGGAAGAATTTGAAATGACCAACACCTTCGCCCAGGTGTTGTGCGAAAACGATTCCTGCACCGCCTCCGTGGATGTTGCCACCGATCCGGCTGCCGGGCGTTTTTCCATTAACCCGCGTGTGGCGTCCATGCGTTATTCCATTCTTTCAAATTTCAAAAAAACCACCGAGGATTGCGGACGCAGTGAAACAGAGAGCAATAACAGCGACAGCGAACAGCAATGGCCTGGCAGCTCCCCCATTCATCTTGAGGGGGCCTTTGCTCCTGGACAAACACAAATTACTGGTCAGCATTCCGTCAAACAAAAGACGGGCGAGGACGAAAAAACAACCGTTCAAGAAATCTGGAAGGTGAATCTCAACAGTCGGCCCATGCTGGATTTTCTTGCCCGTTGAAGCCTGTGACCAGACCTTGGCAACCCTGGTTACATTAGAAAGCCATTTTGGGAGGAAGTGACATGACAGTAGGAAAGATGACCCTGGCCATTTGTGCCAGCATGGTATGGATGGCTTCCACAGCCGGGGGAGCCGGTCTGCCCACCAATGTGCGGGCCTGGTCGGTGGAGGCCAGCGTGGAGGCTTCCCGCAGCAGTAAACTGCCATCGGGGGAGAGCGAGCAGATTTCCTATAAAGCCAGTGGGTCCGGGTTGTTGGAAAACAATCAGCCCGAAGGGATGCGCTTTATGTGGCCTGCACCGGACCTGATGGCCATGCAGAATCCCCAAGGCATGCAGGAAAGCATGATGCGTTGGAAAACCAAGGTGGATTTCAACTACCAGGCCAACTATCCCCATTACAGTGCCTCAGAACCCGGTGGGACCGTCACTTGTGCGGTGAGTGGGGAGTTTCCATCCATAGCCAGCCTGGCCATGATGCCCGGACAACCCGCCATGGTTGGGTTGAATCCCACCATGCCCCCGTCCATTCCTTGCAAACGCAGCAGCGACCTGTTGCCCGACTCACCAGGCAACCTGGATGGTCGGCCCTTCTTGTTGACGTGTGAGGAGCAAAAAATGGTGCCTGCTGGCAGTGCCCAGATTGCCGGTAACACCACATGTGAGCGAGAGGGAGTAACCATTACCGAACGGTGGGTGTTTACCCCGGTACGTTGACGGCACTTTCAGGAGCAGGAGAACGGTTATGCGGTGGTTGCTGGCAGTATGGTTGTTGCTGGGGGCGGCAATGGGACAGGCGGCATCTTTGCCCAACTTTCTCACCCTGCCGAAAACCTTCAAGGTGGATCCCGGTTCCGTGCGCGCCGAGGAGTTTGGGGAGGCAGAAATGCCCCTGCCCGACCGGGAAGAGGCCCATGTGGTACAGGGACGCTTCTGGCATGCAGACGCCCTCTTGGAAGGAGTGGCAGAGGATGCCGCTTTCGCCGTGGTATGGGAAAAAATCAAACCTGCCCTACTGAAAGGGGGCTGGCAGGTGGTCCATGAATTCAAATCAGATCCCCTGCACGTCACCTTGCGCTATCAACAGGGGGGACGGGATGCCTGGGGCCACCTGTGGGTAATGGGTGCGGGAGATTTGCGTCTGGATGTGGTGGATGTGGCAGCCAAACAAACCCGCAAGCTGGTCTTGAAAAAACCGGGAACCAAGCCGGAAAAAATTTCTGCCAACCAGGGGGATTTTCCCTATCTCTCCCCGTTACCCGATTCCAAACGGGTGGAAAGCTCTTTTCGTGCCGAACCCATGCGGGTTCAATTGGAAGAGGAGGCAGAGGAGCAGGTGGTGGGAATGGGAGTTTACAACAAACGTTACGAAAGTCCCGCCGGTGGTCTCTCCAATCTCCAGTTTGTCACCCTCTATCGGGAGGCCATGGAGTCTGCGGGCTGGCGGGTGGTGCGGGTTGGTCAGGGGTTGCACAAGGCCAATGCTGAAATTCTTGGCCACTATGACAAGGATGGTCGGGATATCTGGGCCTACCTGCATGGCGGCGGTGGGGAATACAGCATGGATGTGGCAGACGTGGGCCAGGATAACCTGGCGGAACAACTGAAAAAAGAGTGTCGTGTTCCCTTGTATGGTGTTCTGTTCGATTTTAATAAAGCCACCCTCAAACCCGAGTCCAACGGGGTGTTGTTGCGGGCCAGGGATGCGGTAAAGGCCAATGCCAATCTGGCCATCGAGGTGCAGGGGCATACCGATCATGTAGGCAACGATGACTACAACCAAAAGCTGTCAGAAGCTCGTGCCCGTACCGTGATGCAATGGCTGATCGACCATGAGATTCCTGCCAGTCGGTTACAGGCCAAGGGGTATGGCCGCACCCAACCGGTTGCCAGCAACGATACCGACGAAGGCCGTGCCCAAAACAGGCGGGTAGCCTTGGCCTGCCAGGGTAAAACAAAATCACCGTAAGTTTGCCAGGCGTTTAGTGGGCGATTACGGACAATGGAAATCGACGATCCAGAGGGTCTCTCCCAAAGTTTCAAGGGCCTATTTATTGGATACTGCATGACTGGTAAGCTCCTATCAGTCATGCAGTTCTTCAAACTTAATAATAATGAGTGTTTGAGTGTGACTGGTTAGATTACATTTCTGCCAATCATGCCCAGCCAACCCCAGACCTTTGGGGGAATAAAGGAAAAGTTGACCACAAAGGCGGGTGGGGAACCGGGGCGGATTTCGGTTATCTTACCCAGCAAACTTGGGGAACGTCGCTCTCCATGGTTATCCAACAGGCATATTTTGACGTTATCCAGTTTATTTAACAATTGTTGGGACTGTAACAAGCCCATACTTTCCCCTATTTCCAAAAGCTGTCCCACCAGGCAAGTCTGACCGGTATCCTTCCCTTCTATCACTGAGAATAAAACAGGAGCCGCCATGGGCAGGGGCTTCATGACCAACTCTTTTACCGTAGGAAGCTGAATTTGATAATCACCGCTTATTCCGCCCACCTCATAGATGGTGATGGGGTGTCCGGTGGCTGCCCATCTGGAGCCACCGGAAGAGGATACGCCCACCCAATCAGAAGGCTTCAGGAGGAAGCTTTTTCCAACAAGCTGGCCAGAAAACCGCCCTTCCCCCGCATGGTGACGAAGCGACGGAAGAGGGGGGTGAAGGGTTGGGGCATGGCGGAACGAATCACCGGATCGGCCAGCAGACGATCTCCCCAGGCGGCGACTTCTGGCACATCGTCCAGAACCAGCTTGGGATGTCCCAGAGCGGTATATTCCCGTAAACGCAAGGCCACGGTTGCCATGGCAGCGTCAACCAGCATGTAAGGCTCACCCTCCCGCACCAGACGCCCTGACTCCAGGGTTTCTTCCAGTTCGCCAAGGCTGTCGATCACCCCGTGCCACGCCTGCACCATGGCGGATTCTTCACGGGCGGTCATTACCGGCCCCAACAGGCGCAGAGTGGAACCTATGATCTCGATGGCATAACGGTGGAGGGAACGCTCTTCCAGGTTGGAAGGATGCAGGCGACCCTCCACCCGGTCATTGAGATATTCGCTGATGGCGGTAGAGTCGGGCAGCAAATGTTCCCCATTTACCACCAACAGAGGAACGCTCCCTTGGGGCCAAAGTTTAAGGAAGGATTCCGGCTTGTTGGCGGGATCCACGGTATGAAAGGTGCAGGGTAGACCGGACAGGGCCATGGCGATACTGGCCCGGTGGCAATAGGGGCAAATAAGAAACTGGTAGAGTTCGAGAGACATCATCCCTCCCATTGGATTGGGGTTGAGAATCAGGGGCATCCGCTAACCCCGTGTCGAAGATTTCAAAAAATATTTTCCATGAGAAAATGTGTGCTATTAAGTTTGAATTTAGATTCCAATGATATATTCATACACCAGTGCAGGAAAGGGATGGGGTGCGCTTTTGTCGCCCCCACCCATTGGGTCCGTAAATTAAAAAATATAGGTGTTCCTTTTGCAGTTAATGAAAAAATAAAAGATGAGCATCCAGCGACCCAGGAGATGTTCCATGAAAGCCTTCCTTCGTAATCCTCAGGCACCCTATCCCGTTACCCACTCTTTGCATGTGGCCCATAGCGAACTTTCCCGAGTCACGCCGTCCATCATTGCAGGTCTGCATGGGGTGTTGTCTGCCCATTATGATGAAGACGCGAGTGTTCTCACCATTACCTACGATTTGCGACGCACCCACATGTCAGAGCTTGAGTCGGTCTTGCGGGAAATGGGGGTTTCTTTGGAGCACGGATTTTGGTCCGACCTTCACCATAAAATAGTTCTTACCTTGGAAGAGATGGAAGATGTAAAACAATATTCCATCTCTCATATGCCAGAAAATCCCAATGATCCCTTCCTCTACCGCAAACTTCAGGAGAAAGAAGCGCGCATGTTGATCAGAAATCGTTGGCACCAACCAGAGGTCAATACCGCCCGTAACTCCTGACCATCCTTTGCAGGAGAAAGGCTGTAAACAGAAGGGTGCCATGAACAAAAATTTCAGGGAGTACAGTAGATGAACAGGCAGTTACTGGCCATTTTTTGGGTAGCTATCACCGTTTTTGCAACACCGGTGACATGGGCAGCAGACCGCTTCACCGATGCAACCAATGGCACGGTGCAAGACAATACCACAAACCTGGTTTGGATGAAGAACGCCAATTGTTGGGGTGCCTTATCCTGGGAGGAAGCTGGTAAAGCAGTGGATGATTTGAATGCAGGACAAAAGACGTGCGAAGGCTACAGCGGAAACTATGCCGATTGGCGTCTTCCTGGCAAGGATGATTTGGCTACCCTGGTAGGTCCTGTGGGCATCCACAATCTGGTCTTGCCCGATCGCCATCCTTTCAAGAAGGCACAGCAGGGACATTACTGGAGTTCCACCGATTCGGATGGGTCATCATCCGCCTGGTATCTCAATCTGCACAATGGACACATGGATTCCTATGGTAAGCAGGAAGCCTATTTTGTATGGCCTGTGCGCGGATCGCAGGCCAAACAACCATAGTCTCCTAAAAGTCTAATAAATCCCGCTTGGCATAGGGGCCAGTAGACCTGTTTTTCTGATAACCCTAGAAAAACGGTCGGCTGGCCCCATTTTTGTGATTACAAATAGGAAAATAATAAATAATTATTGTATTCTTAGGATAGTGCTTGGCACAATTATGAATTAGTATGTACAATAATGGTTTGATTGAAAACCATTGGTGGGTTTGCTTCCTATCCTGACCACATCTGTTAAAATTACAAGGTATACTCGTCCAGGCGAGTGAGCCAGAAAAGTATGGGAAAAATAATCCGTGGCGTTGGTCTATACCTGCTCTGCCCACTTCTGCATGGTTAAACCTTGCCCCATTTGTGCAGCCACCACCACGGAAGGACGCACCCCAAGGTTGATAGCATAACCTGAAATTTCTTGGGAGTTGATCAATGATGAAAAAATGGTTGGGTTTGTTCCTTGTTTTTCTCTTGGTGGGGTTGAATGTCTGGATTGTGTGGCATTGGAAGTTTTGGGGTAACCACCGACCGGGAATTTGGGTGATTATGGCCAGCTTGTTGGTCATGCTGATGGCCTCTGTGGGTTATGGCATCGCCAATCGCCCCGCCGGTATCATCATGGATAGTCGTAACAAAATCAGTCTGTCCAGATTTCAAATGGCTGGTTGGACTGTGGTTGTGCTGGCCAGCATCCTTACCATCGCCATCACCAACACCGCTGCCATGACGCCCTGTCAATCGGGTGCTGTTTGTCCCTCCCCCCTGGATTTCACCATTCCGGATGGGTTGTTGGCCGCCATGGGCATTTCAAGTGCCTCCATGATTGCCTCACCCTTCATCCTTAATACCAAAACCACCACCGATCCCCATCCAGATCAGGTGAGTCAGACTGCTGACAAGTTGAACATTCCCCAGGATAGTCTGATCAATCAAGGGATGGTGTTCGCTCGCAGTAACGCTATGGATGCTTCCTGGCTGGATATGTTTCGTGGCGATGATGTCGCAACGGCATGGAGTGTGGATCTGAGTAAGATCCAACAATTTCTCATTACCCTGGTATTGCTGGGTAGCTACTCTGTGAGCGTCATGCGCCTGCTGGTGAGTAGCGACCATATACCGAGTATGCCTGTTTTGTCCGAGGGGTTTATCTGGTTGATGTCCATAAGCCATGGTTCCTATCTGGCCTTCAAATCCCTGCCCCAAAGCAACACCTCCCCAGTCAACAAACAGAATCCTACCACCAGTCCGCCCGTTGATTGAGAGGCTATGGGGTGGCCGTGCCATGACCAAAGCGGCCATCCCATCCCAAGGATCAGCCCTGATGGCCCCCCATGAAGAAATTTCATTGATCCAGAGTAAAAAAATATTGTATACGTCCACGTTTTTATAGGATTCCATGGCCATGGGGGATCGATGAAACGTAAATCAGATGTCTTGTTGCAGCAATTACACCACTATCCACCTTTCAATCAACTCTCGCGTTCTGCCATGTATCGGGCCGAAGAGGCCATGCGCTGCTTCAAGCTTCACCATGGGGAAAAACTGACCCTGCAAGGCAGTAATGGACAGGATTATTTTTACCTGTTACAGGGCACGGCCACCATCCGCAAAGAAGATCGCCAGGAAAACCTGGTTGCCGAAGAGCAAAAAGGGAAAATCCATTTTTTCCCCCGTGGTGGAGCCTTGGAAATTTCTGCCCTGGGAACCATCATCGCCTGCCATGTGGCCAGCGAAGAAATGGATCGCCTGGTGGCCTGGGATCAACTGGCACGGGAGTCGGGTATCTTCCAGAATCCCCAGGAAGAGGCCAGCTTGCGCGGCATTCGGGAGACCAAAGCCTTCCGCAACCTGCCCTTTGAAGCCGTCTTCGAGGCCATGCGCCGTATGCAGCGGAAAACCGTGGCAACCGGTGTCAATGTGGTGACCCAAGGGGAGCCAGGGGATGCCTTCTACCTGATCCTGGAAGGCAAGCTGGAAGTCTTGCGACGGGGAATCAACGACGACCACCAAAAACATGTGGCCACTTTGGGACCCGGCGATGCCTTCGGCGAAGAAGCCTTGATTTTAAAAGGAAGCCGTAACGCCACCGTGCGGACCATCACCCCGGCCACTCTGCTATGGTTGGGCAAAAATGATTTTGATGAACTGGTGGCCACCCCCATGATTCAAACAGTGCGTCCACAAGTGGCCCGCGCCATGATCGACAATGGTCATATGATTCTGGATGTTCGCTACGAAGAAGAGTATGAAGAAGCTTATATCCCTGGCTCTCTGCTGATTCCTCTACCGGACTTACGCCGTCGCATGAATGAACTGGATCCCCAGGGACGCTTTTTGGTGATCTGTGCCGCTGGCAAACGAGCGGCGGTGGGTGCCTTGTTGTTACGGCAAAATCGTTTCAAAGATGCTGTAGTGATCGAAGGGGGCTTGCGAGATTGGCCCTTTGAAGTACGTAGTGATTGGTAATCCCTTCCGTCTATTGTTTCCCAACCATTCTTGTGGAGTTCGGCTCATGTCTCGATGGATGCTGGCGGCTGTGTTGGCCTTGGGTTGTTGGAGCATGCCCCTTTCCCCCCTGGCCTGGGCAGGGGATGGTGCCTCACGTTTAGATGACACCCCCTATACGCCACAAAAAGCGGTCTACCATTTTAATTTTTCCGCTCCCTCCCAATTGGAAGAGGGATTTCGTCGGGTGGGCAATCATGTAAAAACTTTGGAAAAACATGGCGACTTGGCCAAATCCAAACTGGTTGTGGTGATCAACGGCAATGAATTGCACGCCCTGGCCCGTGCCAACCAGGCAGTCTTTCCCGAAATTCCGGCTACCCTTGCCAAACTGGTGCAACAAGGGGTGGTGGTGCGTATTTGTGGTAACGCAGCCCAGCGGCGCGGCTATCAGGTGGGAGATTTTTATGATCTGACCACCGTGGTTCCAGCCGCCGTTACCGAAGTGACACGCCTGCAAAATGAAGGCTATGCCTATATCCATCTGGAATTAAGCGATGCCCTGTCCCGAGATAAATTAAAATCCCTGTATCCCGAATTGGCAATGTGATGCAAACCTTCAGGGTTGCATGGGCCGCTGGGGTGGTCTGGCTTTGTCTGACCATCCCAATGGTTGGAGGCGGGGTGTTGGATGAGGTGACGGAACTTTCCGGGCGATCCTTCCTGGATGACCACCAATCCCAGGTGGTCCAAGGATGGTTGATGGTCACCGCCACCGAAAAATATGCCTCCCGTTATGCCGGCAATCGTTTGCGATGCAGTCAATGCCACTTGGAGGGGGGAACCAAGGCCGGGGCCTTGCCCCTCTACGTGGCGGGCATCTATCCCAAATGGCGGGCGAAAAACGGTCGCATGAATGATCTCTCCCGCCGTATTCGAGAATGTTTTGTCTATAGCCTGGATGGGGTGATGCCCCCCGCCGAGGCCCCGGAAGTGGTATCGGTGGAAGCCTATATTCAATTCATTTCCCGTGGTCAGGTGATAGGCCAGGATCCCCCAGGGCGGGGTGTGCCTGTGCTCCCTCCCACTGGTTTTGATCCCAATCCGGCAGACGGGCGCAAAGTTTATCAACAAAAATGTGCGGGCTGTCACGGCGAGGATGGTCATGGTCTAACCGATGTGGCCCCGCCTTTGTGGGGCAGCGGCAGTTTTAACAAAGGTGCGGGGCTTCATCAGTTGTCCATGCTGGCAGGCTTCATCCATGCCAATATGCCGGTGGGCGAACCAGCCTCCCTCTCCCTTCAGCAAGCCTGGGATGTGGCCGCCTTCATCCATCAACAAATCCGTCCTGCCGACCCTCGGGAGAGCCGCCTTGGCAAACTGGTGGAAAAACTGGTACGCCTGGCGACTCCATAATCTCATCCGCCAGGGAAAAAACAGCTTTCTGTGGCAGGAAATCCGCCCGGATTTATCCTGGCGAGAGCGTGTCGTCTGGCGTTCGGAAAACTTGGCCGGTGTGTTGGGTGCCTTATTGGTCATTCCCCAGGCGGTCTCTTTTGCATGGTTGGTGGGCTTGTCTCCCGAATATGGCCTCTACACCGCCATTTGGGGAACCCTGTTGGCCGCCCTCCTGGGAGGCTCCACCATCGTGGGTGGTCCCAATACCGCAGTGGCCATCCTGTTGGGGGTGACCGTCTCCTCCTATGCCGGTCGCGGAAGCCCCCTCTATTTGGAACTGGTTCTCCTGCTGTCAGCCATGACTGGGATCATCCAACTGATCATTTGGCTGGCCCGTGGTGGTCGCCTCTTTCAATATTTCAGTCCCACCGCCATCCTGGCCATGACCACCGGTGTGGGTATCCTCATCGTCGCTTCCTCCTTGTCGGGCATTACCGGCATCGTTGGTCTGGAATCCCGTCGTTTGTTTGAACATCTCTATCTCACCGTGTCAGCGGTAACAGATGGTTTGGCCAATCCTTACTCCCTGATCCTGGGCCTGGCAACCGCCCTTCTGGGTTGGCTGGCTGGAAAACGCTGGGGACCTCGTTGGCAACTTTTGGCAGCCATGGGGGGTGGCTGGCTCCTGGCAACCTGTCTGCATCTTGTGCTGCCCCAAGCGGTCAGTGAAATGGAAATGGTGGGCTGTTTGCCCATGGCCTGGCTTCCCTTGACGGCACTCCCCACCACCTGGGATCACCTGCTGATGGCCATGGAGATGATCCCTGCCGCCGTCAGTATCGCCCTGGTGGGATTGGCCCAAACCATGGTTATTGGTAAAGGGATCAACCTTTCCAACCGAGAGCGCATCAACCTGCATCGGGAAACCTTCGCCCAGGGAGCCAGCAATCTGCTGACGGTCTTTTTCTCCTGCTTTGCAGGTTCGGGCAGTTTTAATCGTACCGCTGCCGGACATCAGATGAATGTCCTGACCCCCTGGCCTGCCATCCTCTCCTCCATTCTCATCCTCCTCTTCATGCCCTTCTTGGGCGGATGGTTTGTCACCGTCCCCATGCCGGTAATGGCTGGTGTCCTGTTATTGGTGGGGGTGGTGATGATCAAACCACAGGAAATTCGTCGCTTGTTACAGCTGCCTGGTGAAATGTTAATCTTTATCCTGGTACTATCTTCCGTTTTGCTCCTGGGATTGGAAAGAGGCATCCTCATTGCCGCCGCCACTTCGGTGGTTCCCTTTTTACTGGGAGCTGCGGTTCTGCAAGGGCGTGTGGTGCAAATCAGTGGTGGTGTTTCCTTGGAACTTAATGGCAACCTGTTTTTTGCCTCCCTGGACCCTCTTGCCAACCATCTCAAATCCTGTTCTTCCCAACCCTTGATCATCAATTTGCGGCAAGTCTCCTATCTGGATTACAGCGGCGTGGATTCCCTCCTGCAGGAAGCCCGTCGTCGTGATAAACTCAACTTGCCTATGGTGGTCTACGTCCATACCTCTGCCCAGCAGCGTATCATGGAGCAGACAGACCACAGCGGTCTTCTGCAACTGGTCAGCAGCTTGCCGGAAGCCCGTCAGGTATTGCTGGATAAAGCTTGCCATGCCCAGGTGAGATTATCCAATCAGGCCGTTTGATAGTGGAACTGTATTTATTATTGTCTAGTTGAAAGCCTTGTATGAGGTATGAGGGTAAAGGATGGACGTTTTTTTTGGATGTGAAGATTAAGTTCGAAATGATGTGGTAATGGGTGGGATTAATCTTTCAGAGATAGGGGTGATTTCATTCATTAGTCGTCTTTTCATTCAAAAAAGTCTATCCATGAGGATGCTCTCGGAAATATATACCTTGTGTTGATAGCTAAATGATTAATAAGAAGGTTTTATAATATTACTATCTTGTATGCATATATAATAATAATTAATTTAGAATTGAATATATGGAATATAAATTAGTTAACAATGTCCTTAGTTTTATATATCATTACAAAAATAATAATGCAGCTTTGTAATAATTTTGTATTGTTGAGTGCTAATGAATGTTGACAATATTCCTGTCATGGTATTATAGTGCGCGCAAAGAAGGGATGTTTGTAATAAGAGAGATCAGGTAGTGCCCATTGATCATTTTGAGTTCTGGAAAGCAACCACACAATTCCAGGATGCGTAGGTTTGATAGTCCTGGAAAGGTAAATTTAGAGAAGGCAGAGTTATGACCGCAGAAGTAGCAAT
Organism: Magnetococcales bacterium; assembly: GCA_015233935.1. GTDB lineage: Bacteria > Pseudomonadota > Magnetococcia > Magnetococcales > JADFXB01 > JADFXB01. The sequence continues at coordinate 11,606 of JADFXB010000016.1, forward strand.
ATTAAACAGATTGGTTGTTGCTCTCGCTGCAGATAGTTCGATTGCTATTGAAGCGAAGAATGGCCTCAAAATATACGAATCAGCCAAGAAAATATTTCCTCTGTCAGATTCTCCTTCGTCCCCAGCCAATTATCATTCAGTTGCAATAATGGTGTACGGAAACGCCAACTGTGGTGATGTACCTTGGGAGCTTGTTATTCAGTTATTTCGGCATCATGTAAAAAAATTAGGGACACTGGATAAACTTGTTGATTATTTTAAAGTATTTAAAGATTATGTTCAAGATGAAAGCGGATTGATTACGCAAGAAATGTCTTCAACAATGATTCAAAGATATTCAAAAGAATATCTGCAAAAAATGAGTACGGAGGTTAAGAAAAGTGTTAAGGACCTCTTGGAGAAAAATGAGGAAGTAACAGATGATAGCATAACTCAAATATTTTGCACTATAATTAATAATAAACATGATAGATTGATGAATGACGTAAAAAAAATAGAGCATTTTACGGATGAGGATATGCAATGGGTTTGCTCTATTATTAATAATCAATTCAACAATCTAGCCAAAGGATTGGAAGCGTTATTAGCTATATTAGATCGGGAATCCATTGATAAACTAAAGGAAATACTTTGCATGATCCATGTCAAAGATGAAATGATAAAATCCCAACGTGCAGGTATTGTTTTTGCGGGATTTGGTAAGGAAGATAAGTTTCCTGTGCTGATTGCAGCAGAGGTTGAGTATCCAGTCCATAATAAAGTTAAATACCGTGTTACCGAGTATGTGGATTTAAATATAAAACCGTCTCCCACACCCTCAGGTGATGTTAATGAAGTGTCCGCGAAAATTATTCCCTTTGCTCAGTCACGGCATGAAGTGCATGCATTTTTGCACGGTCTTGATCTGTCACTCCAGGAAGATCTCAAAGGTTATTTGGATGGCGCAGCCGAGGGTGTTATAGACAAAATTTCTGCAAAACTCCGTTTTGTGCACAAAGATGTCATTCCTAATCCTGACCACCGGGAAAAAATTACAACTTATATAGATCAAATGTTGCATGAAATGATTGAAAAAGCATTATTTAATCTTAATGAAATGTCAAAAGACAAATTCAGTGATCGCATACTTGAGGTGGTAAACTTTATGCCCCGTGAAGAAGTTGCCGAACTGGCAAGCTTTCTGGTAAAAATGGCAAAGACGTCGAATAAGTTGCGAGGCCATGAAACGATAAGAGGTCCTGTGGATATTGTGGTTATTACCAAGGCCGATGGACTAAAAAAACACACTGGTAAGAGTGGGGGATGTAGTTGTAGTATAAACTTTAATCACGGGTGATGTGTACCACCCTGTCTATGCTCTAGCATACTAACGTGCACTAACGGAAGCGTGCGCTTCCCCTATAAAGGGGGTTGTAAATGACTCAAGCAAAGTCTGTAATTCAAGCAACTAAGAATGCGTCGTTTTCTTCGTTGTATCAATGGGAAGCTGCCTATCTTCCAAAAAAATTTGAGGACGAGTGCACAAAAGGAGATGATTCATCCCCTTATAATTTAGGGTATGAAAAAGGAAAAAAAGATATGCAAGAATCAACAGTTGAGTTGAATATTTAATTTGTTTGCCCCCTCCCGGCAAAAAAAAGCGGCTTTCTAGGCCGCTTTTTTTTTGCTTTTTTAAAAGGCTGAAATTTTTTTATATGCTTTACTGTGAATTAATGTAAATAATCATATAATTTTATGTTATAAAAAACCAAAAAGAAGAATACAGAATGATTTAGATTATATGCGGTGCCGAATCTATTTTACGTAATTAACGTTTTTTTCTGCTCAAGCATCCTCCCTACATTGCCGATAAGTGGCTCATCTAGACAAAAAGGTTGGAACAATTTCGGGAAATTATTGTCAGCATAATTAGGGGGATCTACCGAATAGGGATTCTTCCAGCCTTTGTCTATCATTGCAACGAACTGCTTTTCGACTTCTTCAGTCGCGAGGTTGGTATCGCCTCTACCCCCAAGGGAGGTCAATCGATGGAAAAGGATAAATCTACTCCTGGAAATATACAAGCAGCAAATTACATGTCGCTGCACGAGTGGGCCGCCCGCTATCTTCCCAAACAATTGGAAAAAGATTGTGGAGATGGGTTGCCATCTGACCCCTACACAAAAGGATGTGAAAAGGGGAAAAAAGATATGCTGGAATCCAGAATTGAGCTTGATATTTGAGGTGCAAACCTCAATCAATTCAAAAAAGCGGCCTTATGAGCCGTTTTTTTGTCTAATTATCTGATAACAAAGAAATTTAATAATATACTAAAATAAATTGTCTATTGCTGTCTAAACTGATAGAATCCACATAAGATAATCAAAATTAAACAAAATCATTCAACAAACGGCAAAAATTCTCTGCTGATGCGCAAGCCCCCATGATGCCCCTATTTTCCTTCATCCACCTGATACGCAATGCCCCACCCCAAACCACCCTCACCCTGTTCGGGTTGATGCTGTTGGCCGGAATTACCGATGGGGTGGGAATTATGCTGTTGGTCCCCCTCCTGAACAGCTTACAAGGCAACACGGATGGCAGTCCCCTTGCCAAGACCATTTTTTCCATCCTGCAAAAAATGGGCATTTCACCATCCGTGGATGGATTGTTGTTGGTGTTTCTCCTTTTGGTGGCTGGTCGTAGTGTACTGCTCTACTTTCGAGAAATTCTCTCCACTTCCCTGCAACATCGCTTGGTGGATCGTCTGCGCCATCGGTGTTTTGCCGCTCTGCTGGCCGCTGAATGGCGATGGGTGGTGACCGGTCGCAGCTCCGACCATGCCAGTTTTTTGAGTAACGACATCAGCCGTGTGGGAACCGGTCTTTATTTCGCCCTTTCCTTAATCGTCAGTTTTATCTCATTGGTCAGCTATCTGGTGGTTGCCTTTTTCCTCTCCTGGCAAATGACCCTGTTTGCCATTCTGAGCGGTGGCATCGTTTTTCTCCTGCTGGTGCGTCAGCGTCGTCGTGCCCTTCAATTGGGAACCAGCCTGGGACAGGCCAACCGTGCCATCCAGAGCAACCTGCAAGAAAGCCTGGCAGGTTTCAAGCTGGCCAAAATTCTCGGCAGTGAAGCGCGGCACTTGACCCTGTTTGACCAGGTGATTGGTCTTCTGCGTCATCAACAGGAGGGATTTTCCGCCTCCACCAGTCTCTCCCGTAGCCTCTTGCAGGTAGGAGGAGCCTTTCTTTTGGTGGGATATCTTTATGTGGGATTGCATTATTGGCAAACTCCGGTCAGCGAACTGCTCATCCTGGTGTTGATCTTTTCCCGGGTCATTCCCATGTTTTCCTCCGTGCAGCAACACTTCCACCACTGGTTGCACGCCCATCCCGCCTTGCTGGAAACAGAAAAAATGCTCCAGGAGTGTGCACAAAACGCCGAGCCGCATGTCCCATCTCCTGTCTCTCCCTGGTCGGTCCAGGAAGCCATTTGTCTGCAAAATATCACCGTTCACTATCCAGAACGGGCAAGCCCGGCTCTTGATCATCTCTGCCTTTGTCTGCCCGCCAAAACCACCACCGCCATCATGGGAACCTCCGGGGCGGGAAAAAGCACCCTGGCCGATGTGCTGGCCGGTCTGTTGCTAGTGGATGAGGGGGAACTGATCATCGATGGTATCCCGGTGACCGGGGGTCTGCGTCTTAGCTGGCGGCGCAATGTGGCCTATGTTCCCCAGGAAGTCTTCCTGTTCAACCACACCATCCGCCACAACCTGCTGTGGGGAAAACCTGACGCTACGGAAGAAGAGTTAACAACGGTCCTTCGACAAGCCGCTGCCGAATTCGTCTTCCAGTTACCCAATGCCCTGGATACCGTGGTGGGGGACGGAGGCATTCGCCTCTCCGGTGGTGAACGACAACGACTGGCCCTCGCCAGAGCCTTACTCAAAAAGCCCTCCCTCCTCATCCTGGATGAAGCAACCAGTGCCCTGGATAAGGAAAACGAATTGCGTTTGAGAACCGCCATTGAAAACCTGCACGGCGACCTGACCGTGGTTCTCATCGGTCATCGCCTGGCCACCCTGGAACATGCGGATTTGGTGGTCATCCTGGAGCAGGGACGCATCCACGCCAAGGGAAGTTGGCAAACGCTTTCCAGCCAGGCCAACCAGTTGGCAACCAGCCGATAGGATTTTGCTCCCTTTGTCGATTCTTGGTTCAATTATGATCTTGAATCAGGTAAACTAACTCCAAATGGAACCTGCTTGTCAGATTTTGCAAGGGTTCTTGCCAAATGCGATCCAAGATCTCACTGAATAATATGCAATCGTTATGCAAAGGAAGGATCTAAGAACATGAAAACAATGCAATGGATGGGTATGTTGGTGGCTGGTATGGTTCTCTCTGGATGCTTATACTCTGGAGCCTTGGTGGGACCGGGTGACGTGGAAGGAACCACGCCCCCCAGATTGACCATTAATTCCAATAAGGAACATGTCTGGGACAATCCTGGTAACTTCGGTCCGGTGCCCGCCCATAAGAAAGCCGAAGCCGATCAAATCTGCCGCTCTGCTGGTGGTAGCCGGGCTACCGGATACCATTCCAAAGCCATGGATGAAAAAGGGGTTCCTTATCCCGGTGGCGGTTATTATTGCGTGAAAGATTGATCCTGCTTTGAAATGAACAACCCCATGGTCCCCATGGGGTTGTTTCGCTTTTGGAGGTGTCTATGACGGATAAAATGATAACTTTTCGGGAAACTTGTAATATACTCTTTTCTCAAGAAGAATCTTATGGCAGTCAACGACAGGCCGCCCAGGACCTTTTCAGTCTTTTGGCAGGTATCATCGGCTATGATGATAACCAGCCGCAACAGGAGCAAGCCAAGGATTGTTTCCTGCCCAGTGGCAAGGCCATCTCACTGCAGGGAGCTGCCCGCTGTTTGTGGGAATTTGCCCGCACCAGTCGTTTTCTGCAGGGGGTGGAAGCTGCTGTACGAGCCGCCCAGCAACGTTTTCCAGGGGAAAGAATACGTCTGCTGGAAGCGGGATGTGGTCCTTTTGCCCTGTTGGCCTTGCCCCTGGCAATAAAATTTCAATCTTCCGAAGTAGGTTTTACCCTGCTGGATATTCACCCCCATTCTTTGGAAGCTGCCAAGACCATTGTTACCGCATTGGGATTGCAAGATTATGTGAATGATTATGTCCAAGCCGATGCAACTGCATGGATTTGTCCAGACCCTTTGCGACCCCATGTCATGGTCTCGGAAACCATGCAGAATGCCTTGAAAAAGGAACCCCAGGTGGCCATCACCCGCAACTTGGCTCCCCAACTGCTGCCAGGGGGAATTTTTCTGCCGGAGAAGGTGCGGGTGGACTTTTGTTTTTTATATTGGATCACCAATGAGGGGGAGGTGCCCTTTCAACGCACCCAACCGGTAGCCACCTTGTATGAATTGCGGCTCGATAATCCCCATGATCCCCTGCAAGGGCAGTTCACACTGCCCAATCCCCTGCCAGAAAATATTCGCCCCGGCCTGTGTACCCATATTCAGGTTTTTGGTGATTGTTGCCTGGAGGAAAATCAGTGCAGTCTGACCCTGCCCTTGCGGGTGAAGGGGCTGGAATTGCAGGCGGGTGGGACCATTCACCATGAGTATATCATGGGGGAGGTTCCTGGATTTGTGCTCACTCCAGGGTAATACCCATCTCTTGCAGGGGCCAGAATTCCCTCTTGGCCACCTCTTGCAAGACCCGGCGGGCAAAGGTTTGATAATTGGCCTGTTGGGCAATGGGGGTGGGATCGGGCCATTGGGTGGTTTGCAGGCAATTGCGTAATTCTTGGGCGGTGCGAAACCATAGGCAGTGGTCATCCCAATGGGGGGGTTCCGACCAGGGGCGGCAGTCATAGACAATGGGAATGGAGCCGCAGGCCGCCACCTCCATGAGACGTTCACTGTGCAGGTCAAACGGATGGCTCACCAGGGTAAACTTGGCCTGATGGTATAGGCGGGCCACCGCCTCACCACGGGGCAAATAGCCCTTGTAGAAGGGGGCCACCACCGGATCCTCTGCCCACTTGCCCCCGCCATAGACCTCCACCGGTAACAGATCGGAAGCCTGGCACAGCCAGCGCACACATTGATCCCGGATGACATAATGCAGGTAGTACCAAAAAACGGCATGCTCTGAAAGGCCACTCTCTGCGGCCAGTTGGCCTGCCAGGGAGCGGGGAAAGGGCTGGCCACCCTCCATGCGTTCCAAGAGGGCGTGATAGACCTTTTGCCCTGCCGGCGTCTGGATGGTCTCGGCGAGAATACCCTTGTTCACATAGGAGGAACCTACAAAGACCACCTTGTTTTCCCTGGCCAGGGGAGGGGTGGCGGGTTTGAAAATGAATTCATCGGCGCAAAATCCCTGCCGCAGCAAGGTATCTTCAGGTGCTCCTGCTTGAAGAATGTAACCATCCAGTTCACGGCTGAAGGAAAAATTAATATCCCGTGGTCTCCAGGCAAACCGTTCGCCCCGACACAGTTGCCCCACTGGATCCTGCCACCAGATGACATTGACCGTTTGGGGATGGAACCAATAGTTCAAATGCTGGCTGATGGAAAAGACCACATGGGGATGAAATTCCTGGAACAGGTCCAGCCAGTTGAGGGTGTCATAACGTTCCCGGGTGAGATCCTCAAACAGGGTGCGCACTTCACAGCCCATGGCTTGAAAGGCATGGGCCATGCCTTCGGCAAAAAAACGGGAGTCCAAATCGGCGCGGGAAGAAGGGAGCAATATCCGCAACGGCCCCTTTGGCAGTAAGGGCCTTTGTTGATAGGCGGTAATATGCCGGACACCGATCTCCTGGCGGTGTTGCTGTACCGTGTGGATCATGGTGGCCAGTTGTCGTGCCCGTTGGCATTGTTGGGGGTCGGCGGCATCAAAGATAATCTGGCTTGGCAGGCGCAGGGGGGTCTGGTAAAAAAATTGATCCACCCCGTCTGGGGGAATGGCTATCAGGGATGGGGGATCCCCCTCTTCTTTCTGGCCAAAGGCGAAACACAACTGGACTCCGTCAAAACCGCAATGAATTTTTTCGCCCGTTACCTTGTGCCGTTGTTTGGCACATGCCCGTGCCTCCTGGATCTGAAGAAACAGGCTGTCCAGGGGGGATGAATCCAGGGCCAGGGGGTGCTGGGGGGAGAGTTGGTTGTAGATGCCCACATGGACGGAGGCTTCCAGGTGGCGACCTGATTCAATAAATACTTTCGCCAGCCAAAGATGGCCTCCGGCATGATTGGGATGTCGCTCCACCAGTTCGGTCAAAGTGATGAGAGCTGGTTGGGTTTTCCCGCTTTTGGCCAGGACCCGCCCCAAAAACCAACGGGGATCGGGGGAGGAGAGGTCCAGGGGGATGGCTTGACGGTAACAGGCTTCCGCTTCTGTCAGACGCCCTTGCAACTCCAACCAGTTACCCCAGTCGCATTGAAACTCTGCATGGGTGGGTTGCAGAAGAGCGGCCTCCTGTAACCACTGGCCCGCTTCCTTTTCGCGGCCACTTTGCATGAGGGAGAGTCCCAGCAGGTAACAGAGGATGGCGCGCTGTTCATGGGGTTGACTCAAGAGCTGTTGGCAGCCTGCCTGAACTTTGGCCATCTCCCCTGTTTGATACCAGTGAATAAGCTGGGCGATATCCATGGCGGTTAAGGGGTGGTTTTGAGGGCGGGAGCAATGCCATATTCCAAAATATCTGCCAGGGCGATGCCGTCGCGTCGTTGTTGGGCGGCAATCACTTCTGGCAACAACTCTTTGACGCCTGGTACTGCCAATTGGTTGGGATTTTTCAGCAGACCATCGATCCATTTGATCAAAAGATCATAGGCCCAAGCCTCTTCCCCCCGACGCAGAGAGCGACAGCAATTGGCCAGCAGGCCGTGGCCATACAAGGAGCTTTTCCACATTTCCAATTGCAGAAAGAAAAGTTGATTGCGCACATCGGCCTGTAAAATGGCGGGGGCATCCAGGGAGGTGAGAAGGTTTAATGCCTTTTGAAAGCTCTCCCTGGACTGGGACCACTCTTGCCGTCGCAGATAGAGTTCTCCCCATTGCCGCAGACAGCGAAACTCCTCCCAGGGATCGGCGGATTGGCGGGCCAATTGCAGGGCCTGGTGCAAATGGTGTTCTCCTTCATCCAGTCGTCCCAAATGGCTATAGAATTGGCAGACCATGCGCTGCACAACGATTTCCAGGGAGGCTTGCCCCAATCCGGCGGCCAGGGCCATGGCCAGGTCCAAATCCTTGCCTGCCTGCACGGAACTCCCCTCTTGCAGGTGGCACCAGGCAGAGACACACAGACGATTCAGTTCGTCATGGGTGGACCATCCCTGGGGTTTAACTTCCGGGATCTCTTCCAGGGGTTCTCTGGCTTCTCGCAAGCGACCGCGCTCCACACCAGCCTCGGCGAGGGAGAGGAGGATTCTTCCCTCCAGCAGGGGGTCTCCTCCCTGGCGCACGGCGCGCAATAATTTATTCAATTGCTGGTGGGCTTCCACCAATCGCCAGCAGCGTAACGCCACATTGGCAATCACCAAGCCTTTTGATATTTCGGCGGTGGTCATAAAAGGTATGGGGGCAGGGGGTGGCGGGGGGGAGAGGGTGAGGCGAATTCCCAGTTTATGGGCGTTTTTGTCTAATGGCAAAGTTCCCTCAATGCGCGCCCCTTCTCGACTGGCATTGTAAAAGCGGACTTGGGGATGGTGTTGGATGAAAGATTCCATCTCCAGCAGGAACTGGCGCATGGAGGCCACGCTTTTCACCAATTGACCGTTTCCGTTGACCAGTTCAATACTACCGCCGGACAAGAGGCCAAAGGAGAGTTCGGGTGAGTGCTCATCCCGAATTTGGCCACCGGGAAAGGAAAAATCACACCCGGCCAGAATGATCTGTTCGCCGCCCATGGCCACTGCCAGGTGGGTAGCCGGGTGAATGACGCTGCCCCCTGAATGGAGGGTGGCATTGGCGAAGCGTTGTTGCAGGGAGGCATACAAGGGATTGGTGGAGAGGGCCACCAATTTGGGACCGGGCCAATTTTGAATAATTTCACTGTCCAGAATGGGAAAAAAGACCAGGGGTACCTGTTGCAAGGGGGAAAGGTCCAGATCAAACTGGGCGGCCAGAATGGGGAAGGGATCGATGGCCACCACCACATCGGGCACCAGTTGGGCGTGCATCAGGCTGCGCAGGGCACTGGCTGTGGCGATGATGGTTAATTTTTTTCGCTCTTTGGCCATCCAGGTCAGTTGTTTGGCCAGGGTGGGACCGGCACCGGCCACCACCATGATGGTGTTGGGTCGGCTTTGGTAGAGTTGGCTGACACTGTTTGCCAGCTCCAGCAGGGGGGCATTATCCGCCAGACGTTGGCGCATGACCGGATTGTCGGAAAAATCCCGATTGACAAAACTGGTGGATAACTCCAAAAACAACCGACCCTTCAAACGGCCCAGGGGACCATGATCGGGCATCAGCCGCAGGCAGGCGGACTGTACGCAGAAGGGGTGACCCAGTTCATCCAGGGCAGGTTCCACTTCCAGGGAGACACGTTGATCCTGCAGCCAGTCGGTTTGATCCACATATTCCAGCAGGGTGGTAAAAAGGGATTCGTGGAGGATGACCACATGCAGCTTTTCCAATTGGGGGCGTTGCAGTAAAAAGCGGGGTAAATCCCCCAAACCGACCCCATAGACCCAGGCTTCCAGGCTTTCCGGGGGGATGGTTTCGGCTTGCATGGCGGCTTCCCGCTGGCGGTCTCCCACGCTGGCCAGACGAACACCGTTGACTTCCACCGTGCCATCCTGGTTCACCGTAATACCATGCATACGGGGGGCGCGGGCCAGACGGGCTTCCACCATGGGCCAGCGACGGCGGATATGATCCAGATTCCAGGTAGACAGAACCACGTTCACGGTGTCACCAGTAGGGGTTGCGCCTGCATTGATGGGGATTAAGTCCCGGTGGGCTTGCAACTCTTTATATACCATTTTTATCTAAGTCTTGTCATTATGCCATATGGTCACCAAGAAAAAGGGACAGACAGTGGATCACTATCATGAAACCAGCAAACATCACCATCCCCACGGTTATGCGGCGGGTCCGGGATACACGGATTGGGAAAATCAACCCGACTCATTTCGAACCTATCATCCGGTGACCAGGGTGGCTTTGCCTTTGATGGCCGATGGCATGCCCACCGGTTATGAACAATTGTTTGTTCCAGGAAGTGTTCAGTCGTTGCCATTGGATCGCCATGGTTTGGGTGGTTTGTTGGAACTGTCTCTGGCCATTTCGGCCTGGAAAGAATATTTGGGGGAACGATGGTCGTTGCGTTGTCATCCTGCCAGCGGCAACCTGCATCCCATGGAAGGTTATCTGGTGGTACCCACCTTGGCGGGTTTGGCGGGTGGTATTTATCATTACAATGCCATGGAACATTGTCTGGAGCGGCGGTTTATTCCGGCGGATGGGGCGGCTTGGGATCGTTGTTTTGCACCGGGTGAGTTTTTTTTGGGTTTGTCCATGATTCCCTGGCGGGTCACTTGGCGTTATGGGGTGCGTAGTTGGCGTTATTGCAATCTGGATGCGGGTCATGCTTTGGCGGCGGTGGGCTACGCGGCGGCGGCTTTGGGGTGGCGGGCCAGATTGTTGTCCTATGTGGCGGACGGATGTTTGGAAAACCTGTTGGGATTGCGAGCTCCCGCATTTGATGCCATGGGGCGTGGTATGGGGGAGGCAGAGCGGGAGGAGCCGGTCATGTTGGTGGGGATAGCTTGTTTGCCCCAGGAGGAAAAGTGGCAGGTGGAACCTTTGGTGCAGTTGGCCAAGCAGGGGAGTTGGCAGGGTTATCCCAATCGTTTGACCCCTGGGGAATGGCGGAGTTGGCCATTGTTGGAGGAGGCTATCCGTAAAAGTCGTAAGCCTGCCACCCTTCGTTATGCCAGGGAGAGACCGGCGGGGCCTCCTCTTCTTATGCGTGGGGAGTCGCCGTTGGCCAGTCGATTGATACGGCAAAGACGCAGTGGTCAGAGTTATGATGGACGGGCCACTTTGGGGCGGGAGGGGTTTTTACGCATCATGGATCGGGCTTTGGTGAGAAACCGGGTGGTGCCGTGGGATCTTTTACCTTGGCGAGCACAGGTACATATGCTGGTCTTGGTGCATCGTTGTGAGGGGATAGCCAGTGGGGTTTATTTATTGACGCGGGATGGGGAGGGATTGCAGCGTTTTCGTCAACAAAGTAATCCGGTCTTTTCCTGGTCGATTCCGGCGGGGACCCCGGATTCCATTCCTCTTTACACGCTGTTGGTTGGGGATTGTCGCAAACTGGCCGCCTCCTCTGCGTGTCATCAGGAGATGGCGGCGGATGGGGTTTTTACGGTGGCCATGGTGGTGGACATGAAGGGAGCTTTGCAGCAGGGGGGGTGGAATTATCGGGCGTTGCATTGGGAGGCGGGGGTATTGGGGCAGATGCTGTATTTAGAGGCGGAGGCGGAAGGGTTGAATGGGACGGGGATTGGATGTTTTTTTGATGATTTATTGACGGAGCGGTTGGGGTTGTTGGGGCAGGGTTGGCAGGTGATTTATCAGTTTACGGTGGGGCGTGCCTTGGTGGACAATCGGTTGACCACGTTACCCGCTTACACGTTGCCGGTGGATTGATGGGCAATAAAACACTAATAGGAGGGGGATCGCGGGCATCCCCCTCCGGTAGTTCAAACCGGTATCGTTAGGTTATCTTTGTCGAATGAATAGACTGGGTGGCATTGAATCCTTTGTTATGGGTTTCTCTCAAGATTCAGTCACGGGTTCCGGTTATGGAAGTGGTCAATATTCTTTGTATTTGGAAACCACCACACCGATGATTTTGATGGCTGAGGTGACTTCGATCAGTGGATAGCGGGGATTCAGGGGTTTGAGATATTTTTGACCGCCATCCAACATGAGTTGTTTGAAGGTGGTACGGCCTTCTTCGGTGCAGGCGATGACGAAGCGTTTGTGTTCCGGGGCGACGCTGGGATCCACGATGATGATATCGCCTTCGGAGAATTCATTTTCCATGGAGTCGCCGGAGACCCGCAGGGCGAAGGCTTGTTTGCTGACGCGGCGGGTGAGGGGGACCCAGGATTCTACTTCCGAGTGGTCGAAGGCGTTGACATCTTCCCGGTCCAGCCAGACGGCGGCTTGTTCCCAGCTCACCAGGGGTGCGCGGGAGGAGCGTGGGGGGAGGAGGTAGGGGCTATCGTCTGGTTCGCCGACCCGCATATTTTCGCTACGGAAGCTGGTATTGACCATACCGCTGATCATATCGCCGCGACCGGTTTCCAGCCAGATGGGGTCGATGCCGCAGGCGATGGCGATGGCGACGGTACGGCGGGAGGAGCGGGAGCGTCCGCATTCCAGTTTATGGATAGCGGTTTGGCTGATGCCTACCCGGTCGGCCAGTTCTTTTTGGGTAAAGCCGGCATTTTTTCGGGACGTTTGAATTCGGTCGCTTAACTTCATCATGGTAGTTACCCTTTCAGGTGAGGGGTTGCTAAATTTTCCTTATGACCGGTGGTAATAAGGGTGTGGTTCTCGCTCTGGGGTCATTGGGTTCAAGTAAGGAGAGAGCGAATGTCAATAATGAAAACAATATTCACCTCTGCATCCTTTGGGAGTGGGGAGGTGGGGCGAGAAAATTTTGTGAAGACTAATGACTAATGTTCCCTGGCTATGATCCATAACTGGCAGGGTATCATAAATGGTTGATTTTATTTGGGTGAATGGCGGGTTTGTCATTCTGCGACCTGTTTCGCGTTCAGTTCAGAAGCTAGTTATAATAGAGTTATCCCATATGAGCAATAGTTTTTTTGCTTGTTAATTCACTTTCCTACAGTTTCTTATATTCCACTTTCCAAGGGAACTGCAAAACCTGTTCTTTTAGATGCTGTGTGCAGCCGGTGATTTTTCCCACGAAAAGTGATCTAACATGAATGGGGTAAAGCCGGGAAGTGTAAGGGGTGGTATTCAACCTGAAATATTCCTTAAAGAAAAAATCGGGCGAGGAAGGTTGCCCTGCTCTGGTAGTAAGATTTGCTTTGGTGTCAAAACAGAGTTTGGACATTGGGTAGTATTCATTCGCTCTTTGACTTGCACAAAGCCAAGGGTTATCTCTATCCATAATGAAGAGGTGAGGGTTGGTGATAGATTGGAATGCAAAAAAAGGAAGTAGATAAAATTAAGCATACATCCTTAGCTGTTTACAGCCATTATCATTGAACCCTCAAGTATCCTTTAACCGACAAAATAACCGAAATCAGTCGAACTTGCAATAGTTCATGATGAACCTGCAAGCAAATTGTCCAACCTAAGCCTCTAGATAGAAATAATACGTCTTTCTTTTAACAAATGCTGTAAACAACAGGCTTGCTTAAAGTAACAATGTGACGAAGAACGTGAAAGTGTTACGTATGAAATTTTTTAATATTTACATTTCTAGGGAAGTATATTAATGAAGTGTCGAGAAAAAAATAATGAAAAAGCAAGTAAAAAATACTATTAAATTGGAAATAATAGCTAATATTGACCAATTCTTCTGATAAAAATACCCAGTATTTATATTGAGTCTATTTTGGTCATTTATGTCGCTATGGCGGTGTGATTCAGTAAAAAAAACTAAAAGTGGTTGCTCCTCAAATGCTCCACTATCCGTTTTACGAGTGAATTACGGTACATAGATCGTCAACTATACCTCAAGCTTTCCCCTGGTATACTTTTATTTAATAAAAACAGGGCAGGCTTCTTAAGCTTAATATTTCTTATGGGTTTAAACAATCGACGCCAAATGACTGATTGAAGATTACCCAGTAGACCATCATGCCTTATTCCCAAACTTACCATCCCCTCAAGTCCCACCCACCACGGCAAAGTGAGAATTAACTATTGTTCATGCCTCTAAAGTAATAATTAACCGGGTGACCCATCCCTGGCAATGAGGCATCATTGCCATTATAGATTAAGCATTAAATAATTTAAGATATTTATTTAGTAAATACTTACGTCAAAAATAATATAACTGCACGGGGTGATTTTTTCACCCAAATGTGGTTTAATGCCCCAACCTCCCGTCCACCTCATGAGAACTTCACCATGGCCAATACCTCCTTCCGACCCCCACGTCCCAAACCAGGTAAAAATCGCCCAGATGTCCTGGACCAAATCGCTAACCAAGCCATCAACCAGGCCGAAGTTCGCCTGCAAGGCTACCGGGAACAATCCCTGCGCCTCTTCCCCTGGGTGTGCGCTCGATGCGGACGAGAATTCAGTAAAGAAAATTTAACTGAATTGACGGTGCACCATAAAGATCATAATCATGATAACAATCCGCCAGACGGCTCCAACTGGGAAAATCTGTGCATCTACTGCCACGATCAAGAACATGAAAAATATGTGCGCCACGCCACCCACGGCTCCAGCAAACTACAAAATGACGAACCTAAACACTCCACCCATAACCCGTTTGCCAACCTGCAAAACCTGCTGGCCAGCAAAAATACCACCCAAAAATAAACCAGGTGGTTAAACTTTGACCCCCTCAACAGGTCCCGTATGAATACTGGTGAAGATAACCGTCTGCTCAGTGCCCTGCCCGAAGCCATGGAAGCTCCCGCCGAATCCGGCCTGCGACCCAAACGGCTGGCCGAATTCATCGGGCAGGAGCAGTTGCGGGCCAACCTGGAAGTCTTTCTCAACGCCGCCCGCCAACGGCAGGAATCGTTGGATCACGTCCTGTTTTTCGGTCCTCCCGGCTTGGGAAAAACCACCCTCTCCCAAATCATCGCCCAAGAGATGGGGGTGGGGTTGCGGACCACATCGGGGCCGGTCATCGTCAAGGCGGGAGACCTGGCCGCCCTGTTGACCAACCTGAATCCAGGGGATGTGCTGTTCGTGGACGAAATCCACCGCCTCAACCCGGCAGTGGAAGAGATCCTTTATCCCGCCATGGAAGATTTTCAGTTGGATATTCTCATTGGCGAAGGACCCGCAGCCCGCTCCATACGCATCGATTTGCCGCGTTTTACCCTGGTGGGGGCTACCACCCGTGCCGGTATGCTTACCTCCCCTTTGCGGGACCGTTTTGGCATCCTGGCGCGCCTTGCCTTCTACCAGGTGGATGAACTGACCCGCATTGTCCATCGCTCCGCCCAATTGCTGGGTATTACCGTGGATGATAAAGGGGCAGAGGAAATCGCCCGCCGCTCTCGTGGTACACCCCGGATTGCCAATCGGTTGCTGCGGCGGGTGCGGGATTTTGCCCAACTTTATTCTGGCAATATCATCACCCGTGAGGCGGCGGATCGGGCACTCTGTCTGTTGGAGGTGGATCAACGGGGGTTGGATGGCATGGACCAGCGGTTTTTGTTATCCCTCATCGATAAATTTGCCGGTGGTCCGGTGGGGCTGGATACCCTGGCGGCAGCCATCGGTGAAGAAAAGGATACCATCGAAGATGTGATTGAACCCTACCTGTTGCAGGAGGGGTTTATTGAACGAACGCCTCGTGGTCGCCGGGCCACCGCTTTGGCCTATGCCCATTTGGCCCGTCCTCATCGTCCGGTACAAGGAACCCTCTTTTGAACACCTTCCACTGGCCCATACGCATCTATTACGAAGACACCGACGGGGGCGGGGTGGTCTATCACAGCCGCTATCTGAATTTTTTTGAACGGGCACGCACCGAATGGTTGCGTCAGTTGGGAATCAACCAGGAGCAATACTTTCTGGAGACGGGCCTGCGTTTTGCCGTCTCCACCATGGAGATACGTTTTCTCGCCCCGGCGGTATTGGATGATCTGCTCACCGCCACCGTCACCATCTCCCGCCAGGGCCACGCCAGTTTACATTTTCATCAGGAATTGTTACGGGAGGGGAAGGTATTAATTACAGCGGAAGTGCGTATTGCCTGCGTGAATGCTGCTTTCCGCCCCAGTCGTTTGCCGGTTAGCCTGACTGATTTGATCCATACTTGCCAGCTTACACTTTTAGAAACCTGGAAACAGAAATCAACGCCCCCGTCAATCCCAACAGTATACCCAGTGCCAGAATAAAGGCCAAATGGGGATAGGGTAAAGGATGAAGAAAAAGATTTAAAGCAAAAGCACGCCCCAGTTCGGTCACCACCTCCCTTGCCCCCAACCACAACAAAGTGGTCAAACCCAAAGCCAATATGGCCCCCAATACCCCCTGCAAAATACCCTCATAAATAAAGGGGGTTTTGATGAAGGCATCCGTCGCCCCCATAAATCGCATCACCTCCAACTCATTGCTGCGAGCCATAATGGTTAGTTTTATGGTATTGGAAATAATCAATGCCACCACTGACAATAACAAAAATGAAAAGACCATCCCGCCATAACGAAATACCTGAATCACCGTATCCAATCGTTTCGCCCATTGCCGGTCATAGGAAACCCCATCCACCCCCTGCCACTGGTTGATCTCCCCCATCAATTTTTCCAAGGAAGGGCTGTCCTCCTGGGACATGTTAAACTCCAGAGAATAGGGCAAAGGATTCTCATCCAGTTCAGCCAACACATTGGCCTCCGAACTGAGCATATTTTTCAAACGCTCCATGGCCTCCTCAGGAGGAACCAACCGCAAGGTTCCCACCTTGGCCGCCAATTTTTTTTCTACCTCTTCCATCAACTCTTTGCTGGCCTTGGGCTGTAAAAAAACGGTCACCACATTTTCCCCACGCCAGCTTTCCATCACCGTCTGCACATTGGTCAATAACAGGGAAAAGGCCCCATAAATGGTCAACGCCAACGCAATGATGATGGTGGTGGTCCAGTGGGAGAGGGAACCCTCATGAAATTGCCGCCAGGCACGCCGCATGGAGCGGCGATGAAAACTACCCGTAGGCACCGGGCTGGAATCCCCGGTACGCACCGCAGCCACCTCCTGCTTACGCAAGGAACGCTTGAAAAATCCCAGACTGCTCCGCTTGGGAGGCGGGGGAGGAGGTGGGTCGCGCCGTTTGACAATCCAAACCCGATCTTTCACGTTTCCACCCCTTGGGCAGGAAAAGGCACAACAATCCGTCCCCCTTCCATGATCATCCTGGGATGGGCCATCTCCGATACCAACTCCAAATCATGGGTCACCAACAGAATCGTGACGCCCTGCTGATGCAAACCTGTAAATAAATCCATAATCTGACGCGCCGTCTCCTTGTCCAGGTTACCCGTCGGTTCATCGGCAATCACCAAAGGTGGGTGGTTGACCACCGCACGGGCAATGGCCACCCGCTGTTGTTCACCACCCGATAAGGCCACCGGATTATGGTGAATCCGATCCTTCAATCCCACCTTTTCCAGGGTGCGCACCACCTGGCCGGGAATACGGGATGGTTCATGACCAGCCACCTCCATGGCCAGGGCCACATTTTCAAACACCGTGCGATCATACAACAGTTTATAATCCTGAAAAATCACCCCAATAGACCGGCGCAACAAAGGAATTTGTCGCCGGGTGAGCTGCTCCACATTGCGCCCATCCACCACCACGCCCCCCTCCACCGGCAGTTCCGCCCGATAAATGAGTTTAAGAATGGATGTTTTACCCGCCCCCGAATGGCCGGTGACAAAGCGAAAGCTGCCACGGGGTATGTGAAAAGAGACCTTGTGCAAGGCCACATACCCGGTGGGATAACGCATACTCACCTGATGAAATCGAATCATACCCTTCCTCAATACCAAATCTGCACTGCCAGTTCCCTCATGGTAGCCATTAGGCGGACGATGCACAAGAATTCCATTTAAAAGAGAAAAAAGGTTCAACGTGGATCTGGAGAGGAAGGACAATGGCTGTTATAATAACATTGGCTGGCGTCTCATATCCGCCGTATGGCCACTTGGACCAGGCAATTGAGGAGGGGGTATTATTCGGTGATTGTCCATTGCCCGCATTGCAGCAGTCGATTTGACGTGGCCGAAAAGCTTTTGTCGCCCAACGGCAAAAAGCTGAAGTGCTCCAAGTGCAAAAACGTCTTTTTCCAGGAGCCACCTGCCGCCAAACCCAAGGTCACCCCGCCTCCGGTGTCCATGGAGGAGGATTTTGATCAATTTGAGACCAATACCGTCATCGGCTTTGCCGATGCGGAAAAACCCCCCGTGGATGCCGCCCCACCCGCTCCTGCCAAACCGATATCAGATCAATCCCTGGAGTCCACGGTCTTTAATTTTGGCATGGGAGACGATTTTGACCAGGAAGAAGAAGAGGCCAATACCCGTCTGTCGGAAGATGATCTGGATCGCCTGCTGAAAAACACCGCCGAAGCGGGTGCCCAACAGGCGAAAAAAAATGACTTTGCCAAGGAAATGGGCATCAGCGACGAAACCCTCATGGCCCTGGAGGAGCAGGAAGCCATGGAGGACGAGGATATGCCGCCCACGGCCCCCCGCGCCAAACCGTCGGCCAAACCGCCGACCAAGGCCAATACCCTCATTTCCATGCTGGAAGATGCCTATCCTGATGAGGAGGATAAACATCCCACCAATCCTTCCATCATCCTGGAAGAGGTGGATCCCGCCATGGATGACCTGCCCACCCTGATCGCTCCACCCAAAAAGGAAAAAAAAGAGGTCAGAGAGGTTAAAGAGGTCAAGCCGCCAGCACAAGCCGCCGCGCCCCTGGAGCCGGATCTGGACTCCATTTTTGCCGAACTGGAGAACAACCGGGAAGGGGATGAAATCGACCTGGATGCAGAAACCTTTGTCGCCTCCCGCAGTAAATCTTCTGGCGGGGGTGGTTTGTCCAGCGATGAAGAGGAGGCCCTGGCATCCTTGGGATTCAATCCCGGCTTGAGCCACGACGAGGAAGAGGCTCTGGGCAGCCTGGGTTTGCGTGGAAACAACAAACCCATGGAACGCCTCACCAGCGATGATGAAGACGAAGATGAAGATTTAATTCCCGCCCGTGCCCGCAATCCCGAACCGCCTCCTTCCATGTCCAAGGGGGCTTCCTATCAGGGAAAAAAATCCCGTCCTCTCGGCCCTATTCTGTGGATGGTTGCCAGTATCCTGGGGGTGGTGTTGATCGGCAGTGTCCTCTATACCCATACGGGTATGCGGGAGTGGCTGGAGTTTAAGAGTTTTGATCTGGATAATCCCTTTCGCATCGTCTCCCTGGAATCCCGTTGGGTGGAAAAGGATTATGGCCAATTATTAATTGTCGAGGGGAGTATTCTCAATAGCACCAGCATTGCCCATGTGGTGCCCCTGGTGAAGGTGATCATCATGGACAAGGAGAATAAGCCGGTGGCGGAAACCATCGTGGTGCCAGGACGATTGCTCACCGACAAGGATATGGAAGGCACGCAGGACACCTTGCGCACCATCATCACCATGCAGGGGGATACCAAGCGGATGAAGCCCCCCAAGGTCTATCCCAAAAAAGAGTTGGGTCTGGTGGCCATTTTTATCAATCCCCCGGAAGGGGCCGAACGCTTTCAGACCGAATTCGTCTACTCTTCCAAGGAGGCCTCACGCTCTGGTGGGACCAAAACCTTCCAGTCCATCTTCTAATCCGGGGATCAGGATGGGTTGGGCAGCTTGTCGAACAGGAGCAGGCGGCCCCCCTGTTGTTGGATGAAGGTTTCGGCGGCCTGCTTTTGGGAAAAGGGGACCCACTCGCCTTCTCCCATGCTGCTTTGCTGACGACTTTCCACCACGAAGGAGGCGGTAAAGCCATCCATCCAGGGACCAGGTTTTTCCCAGGTGGCCTGGCTCATGTCATTGACGTAAAAGGCCCGGATCCGCCGGGTGGACCCTTCTCCCTTTAAAAAGGTTACCGCATCCCGCACGTTGGAAAACCATAACGGTTCTTTCTCTCCGGCCACATGCACCTGTCCTTTGGGACCTTCATGTTCCACCAGAGCCATACTGCAATAGTAGCCCATGGTATCCCTGGTAAAATCCTGGGGCAGGGGTTTTTCTTCTGGTTGACTGCCACAGCCAGCAAGCAGAAAGAAAAGGGCCAGCAAGAGCGCGGAGAGGGTATGTGTGGTCACGGTCACATTTCCACCTTGTTGAATCGCCAACCCGCCACTCCCAGGGGGAGGAGCATCCAGGCCACCAGTGTAATCAACAGGGTGGCAGGGGAAAAGCCCACATCGTTACTGATACCGGCAAGACCTGAAAACACCCGGGTATTGTCAAAAGAGATCAGGTTAAACAGACGATAGACATCGGTGGGATTGGCCAGCAACAGCCAGGGAAATACCTGTTCGTGAATTTGTCCACGGGTGGCTACCAGCAGGCCCAGCAGGCCCATATCATAAAGAACTACAAAAAAGAGCCAGATGCCGATGGCCACGCCAGCAGCGGTGCCCCGCTCCCGCACCAGTACGCTGACCAGATAGGCGATGGCGGTAAAAACCCCGCCCAATAAAATGGAGCTTCCCAGCAAGGAGGCAAAGGCCAGCAGGCTTTGGCGATCCGCCCCTTCCCCTCCCCAGGCCACGGCCCATCCCGCCGAGCCATACCCCAGCACGGTGGCCACCGCCAACACGGTGAGATGACCCAAAAATTTGCCCAGGATGATTTGATTTTTGGTCACCGGGTAGGTCAACAACAAGAGCAGGGTGCCCCTTTCCTTTTCCCCCACCAGGGCATCATAGGCCAGCATCAGGGCGATGAGGGGAATGAGAAAGATGGTGAGACCTGCCAGACTGACCACGGTTACTGCAAGAGGTTTGGCCGCCAAGGTACCGGTGGGGGTGCTGCCCAGAAAGGCCAAACCAAAGGCCAGTCCTGCCAATAAAAGGGTGGAACTGATGATCCAGCGGTTGCGGAGGGCATCCTTTACCTCCTTGGCGGCGATGATCCAAATGGGATTCATGGTTCCAGCTCCTGCCGACGATGGCCAAAATGGACATAAAGATCATCCAGGGTGGGGGGCAACAATTCCACATCGCTCACCCGTTTTCCCAGGGCGGTGATTTGGGCCAGGAGTTCCATTTTTTCCTCCACCGGACAGGTAAGTTCCACCCAGGTGGGTCCCAGCCGGGTGTGGGGCAGATGAAAATCCATGCCTTCTTCCGAAAGGGTAAGGCGAATGCGCATGGGTAGGTTGGCTTGTTGGCGCAGTTGGCTGAGGGTGCCGAAGGCTTGCAGATGGCCTTGCCCCAAAATGGCCACCAGATCGGTGCGGGCTTCCAGTTCGGTCAGGATATGGGAGGAGAGGATTACCGTGGTCCCGTCGCTGGACAGGTCTCGAATGATGCGGAAAAATTCCTGCCGCAAAATGGGATCCAGACCGGTGGTGGGTTCATCCAGCAACAGCAGGCGGGGCTTGCCCAGCAGGGCTTGTGCCAGTCCCAGACGTTGTCGCATGCCTTTGGAGTAGGTTTTGACCCGCCGGTCTGCTGCGTGGGTGAGTCCCACTTGATCCAGCAGGTCGTCACATTGGGAGAGGGGTTGTTGTTTCAAGCGGGCAAAAAAGGTGAGGGTATCTCGCCCGGTCATTTCGTCGTAGAAGGAGACATTTTCCGGCAGATAGCCCAATTGATGGCGAAAGGACAAGGGGGCACCCGCCGGGGCCTGTCCCAATACTTGCAACGTGCCGCCGGTTGGTTTGATCAACCCCAGCATTAATTTCATGAAGGTGGTCTTACCCGCGCCGTTGTGACCCAGCAGAGCCAGACACACCCCGGCTGGCAGGGTCAAAGAGATACCATCCAGGGCACGATGGCGGGGATAGTGTTTGGTGATTCCTTTCACCACAACCGCAACGTCGGTCATAAAATCCCTTTCTCATCCAATTTGGAAATCATCCTCTAATCTTTTAAACCATTAAAAAAAGGAGGGGGTCTGGGGGAGTTCATCTCCCCCAGGGTTTTGCCTTTTCCTAAATCGCCATCGTCCAAAATCAAGTATCCGCAAGAGCAGACCAAAATACTGAACGCCAAGTATGGCAAGACGATGGCGATGGGGTCCGGGGGCCGTGCCCCCGAATCCCACAAGGCCAGGAAATGTTGACATAAAAATCTTTTGCAGGGTTCCAAGGGACCATTATGGTCTTTGGCAAAGCGGCCTATAGGAGAAAACCTTGAGGGCTTTGCCCTCAAACTCCCACCAGGGGATCATGATGATCCCCTGGACCCCTGCAATGGTTAAGGCAAAAATAATTTTCACGGGTGGCTCGTTTCCGGTCCTTGTCGATGCGCAAGCGGCGGGGCCATGAGGGGCCAGGAATCCACCACCCCTCCCGGATAGAGGGCGGGAAACTGGTTTTGGGCATAGCGCAAGGTTTCCATCACAGGGCTGGAAAGCAGCAGCTTGGCCAATGGATAGCTCCAGATCACCCGATCCACCAAATTATTGGGCCGATAGGCGGTATCGGCTACCCCATCGCCATTGAGGTCAAAGGCGGCGTTGTCGCTCCAATAGTTGCCCCGTTTGTCCTGGGACCATTCATAATAAACCGTCCCCGAATATTTTACCTGATTCTGATTGTTAATGAATGCATTGCCAAAAATGGTATTGCGTTCGGCTCCCCCACTGAAATGGATGCCGATGCCGCACCCTTCAAAATGGTTGTTGCGCAAAATATTGCGGGTGGAAAGATAGATGAAGGTACACTTTTCCTGGGTTTTCTTCACCACATTTTCCGCCACTTCCGAGCGGTGGGACGAGTGGAACATCAGGCCGTGTTCCCGGTCGTTGATGGAGACGTTGCGAAATACCTTGAGATTATCCGAATACATCAAGGCCAGTCCCACCGAATTGTTCATGGAGAGATTGTCACTGACCTCATTGTTGTTGGCATACATGTAGTGGACGGCAAAGCGCAGATCGATAAATCGATTGCCGATGATGGTATTGCCATGGGCAGAATGAATATAGATACCATCCCGTCCCCCTTTTACATCATTACGCAAAAAGCGGCTGCCGGAGGTATTCCAGACTTGCAGGGCGTTGCCCCGTTCGTTCATGCGCAAATCGTTGCGGTTGCGGATGATATTGTCTTGCACCAGGGCCTGGGCCGCCCCCTGCACCACAATGCCAAACATATTATTTATTATGCGATTTTTTTCCACCACCGGCTGACTGGCGGTTTTGGTCAAGTGGATGCCCGCATCCAGATCCGACTCCACAATGCCAGAACCCTGAACGGTCAGACCGCGCAAGGTGACATGGTCAGCCTCCACCAGGATGACGCTACCGCTTCCCTCTCCCTGAACGATGCTTTCCGGTTGGCCTTCCAGTGTAATGGCGGGGGTGCCAATGACCACATTGCCCCGGTAGATGCCGGGTAAGAGACGAAGGGTGTCGCCGGAGGAGGCACTGGCCAAGGCTTTGGCCAGTGTCCCTTCACCGACGGGTACTTCCAGAGTGGCGGACCAGGCGTGACTCCACCCCGTCACCAGCATGATCAACAGCATGGATAACGGGGTGAAGAGTGGCATGGTTATCAGGATTCCACCAGCATACGGCCTTGCATTTCCATGTGCAGGGCGTGGCAGAACCATTGGCAATAGTAGTACCACACACCAGGACGGTCGGCGCGGAAGGTGTGGGAGGCGTGGGCTTTGGGTCCAATCTCCATGCACACATTGTGGCCGATCAAGGTAAAGCCATGGGTGAGGTCGGAGACATCGTCCTGGTTGGAGACGATGACGGTGACTTCCGAGCCTTTTTTGACGGTAAATTCGGTCATGCTGAAGGAGGGGGCTTGGGAGGTCATGTAGACCCGCACCTTGTTACCGTCGGTGATAATTTTGGAATCGGTGCCCAGTTTAACCCCATCGGCTTTGGCCATGGCATGGAGATCGTCAAAGAGGGGATCGTTGGGATTATACACATCCACCGGTTTGATCTTGGAGCGATGGACGATGGTGGCATCGTGGGGTTCGGCGAAGGTGGGGCCGTCGTGCACCAGTTTCATTTCATCGCCGGAGATGTCGATCAATTGGTCATTTTCCGGTTTCAGGGGACCCACGTTGAGGAAGCGGTCCTTGGAAAATTTGCACAGGGCCACCAGCCATTTGCCATCGGCATCTTTGCTTTCGCCCATGGAGGCGTTGGTGTGACCCACCTGGTAGTGGACATCCAGTTTTTGCCGAATGGGGTTGACCTTTTCGCCTTTGAAGGCGCGAATGGCGTCGGCCACGTTCCATTTGACGATTTGGCTGTCCAGGAAGACGGAGGTATAGGCGTTGCCGCGACCGTCAAAGGTGGTGTGCAGGGGGCCGAGACCGATTTCCGGCTCACCCACCACACAATCCCGCTCGCTGATTTTACCGGCGAATAGATCGTCCAGTTTGGCCCATTCCACGATGGTGACGGTGGGGGAGAGCTTGCCATTCAGCATCAGGTATTTGCCATCCGGGGAGGCGTTGCAGCCGTGGGGGCTGTTGGGCACCGGGATGTAGCGGGTGAACTGGGATTTGGCTTCTTTGCGACCGTCCACCACGGGGATACCGCTGATCATGGTGGCTTTGCCCGCTTTCACGGCTTCTTCGATGGCTTTGATGTTGAAGAAGACGGCATGATCGGTGGGGGAGGCGGTCATTTCAGCGGTGGTGGTGCCCTCTTCCGAGTTGTAGCAGGTGGAGGCCACATATTTGCCACTGTAGTCGGCATCGTTGTTGTCCAGGTTGCCGCTCACCAAAACCTGCCAGGCCACTTTCATGGTTTCCCCATCCACGGCGGTGAAGATGCCGGTATATTTTTTGGGATCCTTCATGTTGGTGCCGTCGTTGGGCAGGGGAATACGCATTTCGCTGTTGCAGAAGACGTAGCCGGTCTTGGGATAGCGTTGCAGGCGCAGGCCATGGATGGCATGGGCGTTGGGGATTTCCAGGACCTTGTCGGTCTTCATGATATCCAGGCGGATACGGGCGATGCGGGTATTGGCTTTGTCGTTGATGAACACATAACGTCCATCGTAGGAGCCTTCGGTGTAGGAGGGGCGGGGATGGTGGGTGTCACCATGATCAAAAGTAGTTTTGCCCTGTTTTTTCAAATATTCACGGGTTTCCGGGGTAAGGCCTTCGGAAAGAATTTTGATGCTTTCGTTGGTGGCACCCCAGCCGGTGGCACTTTCACGGTTGAAGACGGGAATGCGCATCAGCTCACGCATGGAGGGCAGGCCCAGCACACGCACTTCACCGGAGTGACCACCACTCCAAAAGCCATAATATTCGTCCAACTGACCGGGAGGAACATCAGCCTTGCCGCCAGCAGCTCCAGAGGCTGCGGCTTGACTGGCACTCAGGACCGTGCCGCCACTTACGCTGGCCAAAGCGGCGATTTTGACACTGCCGCCCAAAAGATCACGCCGTGTCATGCCATTTTTTTCTTCACTCATTGCTTTCTCCCTTATTTTGTTTAGCTTTTGTGCCGGGGGCCTGAATTGGCTTAATGTGGTTGCTACTCTCGGCACTGTGTATTTTCACACACGAGCAGGGACAATCCATTGATCTGGATCAAGCAGATGTAGAGATATTGCATGACAAACAGGGACGGTATCAGGTGTTGGAAATGTCCTCCTGATTATCCAGGCGTGCAATGATGTTGGATACATAGCGTTGGGTGGATTGGGGAATCCTTTGGGGATTGTTTTCCAGATTGGTGGGACCCCAGTTGTAAGCGGTCAGAGCCAGTTTCAGGTCGCCATCGTAGCGTTCCAGGAGTCGTCGAACGTAGAGGGTTCCCCCCATGATGTTGTCCTCTGGGTGGAAGGGGCGTTGTACCCCCAGTGCCTTGGCGGTACGGGGCATAAGTTGCATCAGACCCATGGCCCCCTCTCTGGAACGGGCATGGGGATTAAAATGGCTTTCTTCGGCAATGATGGCGCGGATCAGCTCTTCGTTCACATCATGGGCTTCGGCAGCCTTTTGGATAATGCCATCATAGGGGGTTTTTTCCCGGGGGGGTGGCACCGGCACCGGTGGATTTTCCACCAGGGGTTGTGGTTGGCCAGCCTCTTGCGGGGAGGCGGTGGCGTCTGCCACCTGTTGGGTTTTGGGTGGACACTCTTCTTCCACCGGGGCCGAACCTTGACCAAACAGGCCAGCCACCATGGTTGCCAGTTGATCCAATAATCCGGCTTCCACGGGCTGTTTGGGTATCTCGCAGTCGATCTCTTTGGCCAGAGGGGCATCTCCCCCCAACAATTGAGAAGTAGAAATATTGACTGCTGATGGTTGGGAATGGGGAGAATCCGTCATTGCATTGGCAACCCGTTCGCTGCCAATACCGGCAATCACCAGGTGATGAAAGTTCTCTCTTGCTGGTTGGCCAGAACTCTCCTTGGCTTGGAAAGCTTCGTGATGGTTGTCCACGCGCTCTGCTTCCAGACCGCCAAAACCAAATCGACTATAACTGGTGCTTTGTGATATCAGCATGGGAGCTGTCTCCTGTCAAGCCATGGGACCCTATCAGAGAACTCACATAAGCAACTTTCATGCCCTAACATAAGAGAGTATTAAAAAAGGCGGTGGTTTATCACCACCGCCCGTAAATTCACCAAACCAGGCTCAATGGCCAGCGGTCTGACCGCTGGTCACCTCCACACCATTATCGGTATGATACCGGTCGGCAGTGGGATGCCAGCCCACCAGATAGAGCATGACAAAAAAGCCGATGATATAACCCACCGTCACATGCCAACCATGGCGCAACCACAACAGCACGGAACGGGATTCATGGAAGCGGTTGGAAATGGCCACTCCTGCCGAAGAACCAAACCAGATCATGGAACCCCCAAAACCCACCGTGTAGGCCAATACCCCCCAGTCATACCCACCCTGCTTGATGGCCAGGGCGGTGAGGGGAATGTTGTCAAATACTGCCGAGACAAAGCCCAGGGTGAAGGCGGTCTGCCAGGAGGCCACCGGCAGTTTTTCCACCGGCATCAGGGAGGCGCAGGTCACCAGAGAGAGCAGGAAGATGCTGCCCATGAAGGTTTCCGGCAACATTTCCCAGTTGGGACGACGAATGCCCGCCGACAACAGAATGGCGGCCACCACCGCCACCCCGATAAAGGGGAAGGAGTCGGAAATCTCATTGAACTTGATATTGATCACCAAGTTGACAGAGATGGCCATCACCAGAATAAAGCCCAC
Organism: Magnetococcales bacterium; assembly: GCA_015233935.1. Lineage (GTDB taxonomy): Bacteria > Pseudomonadota > Magnetococcia > Magnetococcales > JADFXB01 > JADFXB01. The sequence goes on from JADFXB010000016.1 coordinate 38,746, forward strand.
AATGGCTACCCTGGCACCATCCACCTTGGCGTGAGCAGCCTCTTCCCCAGAAGATATGGGAGAATAGGCATGTTGTTGCAAGGCCGCAGGGATACCGCAGACAACAATGGCCACAACAGCGGCTGCATAAGCATGCAACACGGCTGCTGGAGAGATACCGGCAATCCACATCATGGTGGTGGTGGTATCCCCCACCACGCTACCCGATCCCCCCGCATTGGAGGCGGCCACGATGGCGGCAATGTAGCCAATGTGCACCTTGCCACGAAACACCGTGGCCGCAATGGTGCCACCAATCAACGCCGCCGCAATGTTGTCCAGAAAGCTGGAGAGAACTGCAATCAGGATCAACAGCACAAATCCGCCCAGCCAGCCTTCCGGTAAAAATTTGGGCAGTACATCCGGCACACCACTCTTTTCAAAATGGTCGGCCAACAGGGCAAAGCCCATGAGCAGACACAACAGATTGGCCAGGATTACCCATTCATGCTGGAAGTGCAATCCCAACCCCACCAGACCATCGCCATGTTTGAAGCCAGTGAATATAAACTTGTAGGCAATGATGGTGGCCAGACCGGTCAAGGCCACTTGCAGGGTATGACGATGAAACAAGGCTACTCCCACCAGGGTAGCGGCAAACAGGACGAAATCTACCGGAATTCCGGCAACCACCGGGCCTTCTTTGGCTGGTGCGGTGCTGGCCCACGAACTGAACGGGGTCAACAGAGTGCACACCAACAGGAATAAGGATGGATTCATGGGTTTGGTTCCCTGTCCTAAGGTTGGGCTGTCTAACCAAAAACAGCCGATGCAAATTTTGCCATTGTGAGCGTAGCGGGATATAACACACGGTTGGCAGGCAGGGAAACGTGAAAAAAGATTGAATTTTATAGCCTTGAGTGGATAAAATTTTTTATTGTGTTGGCCATTATTCAGGAAAATCAATCAAAAGTTGCAGACAGTACCCCCTGGAGAGAGGGACATTTTTCTCTCCAGGGGGCGAAAAAAATTACAGCATGCGACCAGCTACCTGTACGGTCAGATCACCCAGCATGTTGGCATAACTGCCCAACTCATTGTCATACCAGCCATAAATCACCGCCTGAGTAACAGGAACCTGCAAAAGATGGGCGTGGGGTCCCAAAATATCCCGTGCCTCTTGGGAAAGTCCGGGAATCCGATCCAGATCAAACACGGAATAGGCGGTACGGGTATGGGTCTCCAAGGCTTCCACCACGGCGGCAGCACGGGGGAAGCCGATCATGTCGGAGGAGACATTCTGCTCTTCCGAATAGACCAGGCGACCTCCCATATCTGGATCCTGGGCCGCCTCCTGGTAGATGCGGTTGATCACCTGGCGATTGATGGCCCCTTCCATGTCACTGTTGCCATTGGCATCCAGATAATCGGCTTGCAAATTGACCGTCAGGATGATCAAGGAACCAGTGGAAACCGGCACCCGCACCGATTCCGCCATGAAGCCAATCTTGCTCATTTCAGGAATCACCAAAGAGAGGGCCTTGGCCGCCCCAGTGGTGGTGAGAATGACGTTGTTCATCACGCTGCGGGTTTTCCGCAAATCCTTGGCATTGGTGGCAGGCACCGAATCCAGAACTGTCTGGCTGCTGGTGGCGGCGTGCACGGTCACCATGGAGGCGGAAAGAATTTTATCCGCCGTAAAATGGTTCAACAGTGGCTTGACCAAAAAGGCCAAACAGGTGGTGGTGCAGGAGGCTGCCGAAATAATGTTATGATTTTCAGGATCGATATCATCATGGTTGATGCCCATGATGGCGGTCATGGCATCCTTGGGCATGGACACCCCGGAGCCTTTAATCTTGAAGGGGGCGGACAGCAACACTTTTTCCGCCCCTGCCGCCAGGTGACCCCGCAAGGAACCCGTGGCCTGCTCAGCAGGCAGGGAGGGATCCAGAAAGGCCCCGGTGCAGTCAGCCACCAAACGCACCCCATGATCCCGCCACCGAATTTCCGCCGGATTGCGATGTTGACGCAAAATACGCACCGGTATGCCGTTGATCACCATGGAGCCGCTGGCTTCATCCAACTGCTCAATCACCCGTCCCCCATGGCAACCATGTAAATATTGGGACAAATGGCCAAAGGTACTGTCTTTTTCAATGACCTGGGCCACATGTTCCAAACCGGTCCCCACGCCACGCCCCACATTGACGACGATTTCACTGAAATGTTTGCGGGCCACATGGTGCCACAGGGAAAGTTTGCCAATACGTCCCAGACCATTCAATCCAAGCTTCATGATTATCTCCTAGACAACGTCGCCGGTATCACCGGAGTGTTAAACCTGTGACCTTCCCACTTGCTGATGCCAGCCTTGCAACACCAGACCGCGAAAGCCATCCAGACTTATGGGGTCGCCAGGGGAGATGGTCACTCCCGCCAACACACCATGGTCGGAACGCACCAACAGCTCCTCGCACCCCACCACACATACCTTGTTTAATCGGGCCGCCACAATGGCAGCATGAGAGGTTTGCCCACCTCTGGCAGTCAACAGTCCCTGGGTTTCCGAAATTTCGGTAATATCCTCGGGAACGGTATCATAACGAATCAAGATCAACGGAACCTGGGGTTCCGTGGCTTGCAGATGGCGAATCTGCTCCAGATTAAAGACCGCCTTGCCACACAACACCCCACCCGCTACACCAATGCCTCTTCCCAACCGACTGGCTTCCAGAGTAGGAGTGACCTGGAATCCCTGATAGAGATTCAGACCACGATCCCCGCTCATCATATCCCTGGTTTGCAAAAGATGGAGATTTTCCTCCCGGGGACCGTCAAAGGTAAACTCCATCTCTTGGGGATTCCACCCCTTTTGATAAATCAATATGCGGGCAATCTGAAAGAGTCGGCGGTAAATTTCGGGAAAACGCCGCTCCAGGGAGTTTTCCGGGTGTCGCTGGTCATGACGGCATTGTTCCACCGAAATGGGATTGACCGCAACCAATCCACCTACCACATCTTCTCCCTGATTGCCAATGGTGTAATCACCCCACAATACCAATCGGTTCAGGCGACGATGGGGATGACCGGTGAGGACCACCCCACTGCCCGATACCTGGTTGCGGTTGCCAAAGACCATGCGTTGCAACACAACCGCTGTTCCCCATTGATCGGACAGGCCCATGAGCCGCCGGTATTCCCTGGCCTTGGGCAGGTTCCAGGAGTGGATCACCTGTTCAATGGCCATCAATAATTGCTCCCAGGGATCGTCGGGAATGTCGATGTCCAACTGGTGGGCGGTGGTCCGATAGGCCTGTGCCAATTCCGCCATGGCCTCTGGGGAGAGGTCCCGTTTGACCTTCACCCGTGCCTGTTGTTTGGCATGATGCATCAATTGGCTGAACAAGCTGCGGTTGACATTGTAGGTCATGCACCAGGATTGGATAAATCGCCGGTAGGTATCCCAGGCAAAGTAAGGATTTCCAGTCTCTTGAATAATCCCTTCCACCAAATCTTCGTTGAGTCCCACATTGTGGATGGTTTGCATCATGCCAGGCATGGAAACCAGTGCCCCACTGCGTACCGACAACAACAGGGGGCGGGTGCGAGAACCAAATCCCAGACCCGTGCGTTTTTCAATGACCGCCACCTGTTCCCGCAATTGGTCCAGAAAATCGTTCTGAGCGGGAATGTAGGTTTGCACCACCCGCTGGCAGCGATAATATTCGGTGGTCAGGATGACCCCGGCAGGAACCGGCAAATGGGCATCGGCCAACAAAACCAGGTTGTAACCCTTATTACCCAAATGGACCAGGTTACGGGTACGGGCAATGGGATGTTGGATAGGGCAAAACAGGTTGGCCGGATCATAGCTCAACAGAAGGTTCAAATCGTTGCTGTCCAGCCGCTCTTTTTGCCGACCCAGCAGGGTGACCACATGGGTGACAAAGCGGTCCAGGGTGGTCAGCCCCAGGGTGGAGGCCAAAAGATCGCGGATAAAGGTCTCCTGCATGCGTAAAAAAGTGTTGGGCAAATCGGCCCCATCCCACAATCGCCGATAGCGGGGCAGCAGGTTTTCCGCCTCCAGGGTGGGAAGAATGATGGTGAGATTGACACTGTGCTGGCTCACATAATAGTTGCGCACCACATCCCGGATACCTTCGGAAAATCCCCGGAAGACATCCACATATTGGGAATAGGTGAACTGTTTGTGCTCCAAAGAGCGTTCCAGAATGTCCAGATAGGTGTGCAGCTTGCGGGAGAGAACCCCTTCCAGGTTGAGGGCACGCAAAAACAGTTTGAAATATTTGGCAATCCGGAAAAAGGCCGCACGGGTGATGAACCCTTCCGGCAGCCGACTGCCCAATTGTTCCAGATGGATTTGGGCCAGACTCTCCAGCCGGAAGGTAAGGGAAAGGGCGTCAAACTTACGCTCCCGATAGAGGCCGTAGACTGAAGGGATATCCACTGCCACATGGCGTTTTTGAAAAACCTCCTCCACCGCTGGAAAGTTTTCTCGGGAGAGCAGCACCTCCCGTTTTAAATATTCCAGGGCATCCAGCAAGGTTTCCAAAATTTCCAGCAAGTCTTCCTGTTTTTGCAAGAGGACCGCTTCCAGATCCGCCAGGGCGGGATAACCTGCCTCTCTCGCCATGGCCAGAATTTCTTCCGCGCCATGCCGGTCGGGATAATATTTCAGGTGCAACAGTTGATAGAGACGGATGGTGAGCAAAAGCCGTCTTTTTTCCCCACTGGAAAAGCCATCCATGGTAGCCAGAAGTTCTTCCAACTTGTGGTCCGGCACATCCAGGAAGGCGCAGGTGTTTTTAATATTCAAACGACCCATGAGTTCCCGAATGACGGCCTGGATCTCTTGAAAATAGTCCCCCTCAGGCTTGATCTCCTGCAAGACGGGTGCGGCCACGAAGGGGGTGAGGGGGGCGAGGTTGCCGGTACGCCAATAATTGAGGATCTCCCGCGCCAAATCCACAATCAGATTGGTGCTCTCCACATGGCATTGTTTGCGCAAAAAATGGATCAAGCGGTCCTGCCGCCGGGTGAGTTCATCCAGTTCGGTGGAGACCTCCCGCAGTTCGCCTTCTGCACCAATTTCATTGAAATAAACGGGCAACAGGCGGGCGAACTGCTTGAACAGGTTATAGACTGGGGCCACCCCACTGTCCAACAAACGGGTAATCTCCCGCTGGAAGAGGTCGGTATCCCGAATACAGGTCCCGGTCAGACGTAGATGAATCACCAGGGCAGAAAGTAGCGTGCCACTCCATTGGGTATTGCGGGTGATCAGGGAGAGCCAAACCCGAATATTGTGGAGATGATTGACGTTGCATATGGGGTGCCAGTCGGAATTAACGCCCTGAAAGCTGGAGGCCTGGAAACCAAAACTGACGGTGTGCTCCAAAAAAGCTTCCACCAGGAGGCTGTTGTTGCGACGAAAAACCTCCAGCCCCAGGGCTTCGATACAGCTCAAAGCGGTTTGAGGATAACGGGTGAGATTGACTTTGAGTAACAGAAAGGTGCGGGTAAACAGCTCTTCCAAATCCTCAAAGCGTTGTTTCAACTGCACCAGATGGACCAGGGAGCGGTTGATCTCCCGCAAGGTTTCTTCATGAATGAGTCCCAATCCTTCCACCTCCAGGATATGGAACATAAATTTCAGTTTGCGGTTTTCCAGCAACCGTTCATCGGCAATCCCGCCCAGCTCATCCACGGCTTGTTCAGGAACCAGATGGGAAGCGGCATCCCGATAGGCCAGCACCAGATTGAGAAAATGGGGCAGGGCATTGAGTTCCACCGCCACTTGCAAAGAAGGGGGCTGGGATTGCAAATGGAGCAGGGTTTGCTGATGCCTTTGCAAAGCTTGATGACCGATCAACCCCAAAGCAGGGTTGGAGCTGTCCAACAATTGGGCGGCATCGGGCTGGGAGAGCCAGTAATCATAGGCCGGTTGCAACAGTTGGGGCAAAAAGTGGCACAAACTCTCTGACAGCCGGGGTGTTTCCTGGCAGCGTTCCAACAGAGAGCTGATGGTACGTTTCAAGGGAAAACGGCTTTGTCCCAACATGAGGCGGCAAGGGGGCAGGAGGGACCCCATTCGTGCAAAACACCGGCACAAAACCTCCTCAAAACGATGCAAGAGAGGATCATTTAAAAAGGAGAGACTTTTTTCCAAAAAGGCGGTGAGACCGTCCAGTGAGTCCTGGGCCAAACCTTCCGATTGTCTGCCGGTTTCCACCAGGGCACGAAAGAAGGCGTCCATCACCATATCGAAACAGGCGGGGCCTTCCTGGTGGAGAATCATGCGTCCGGCATTTTTCAGGACAAAGGCACGCAGTTCGGGCAGGATCAATCGCCAGTTGCGATAGGGATGGTTCAATTCCCGCAACAGGTGGTCCAGGGTGCCCAGAATGCCTGCCGATCCCGCAAAGACGGTGCGCAAGATTTCCTGGCGGGGATCGATGGTCACATCCACCGCCGTCTCTTTCAGGTTGGCCTCCAGGGCCAGGGAGCGGGAGGCAGACTTGCCTTTTTTCATGGGGACTCCAAACCAGCCATGTGTAATATTAAATCCAAAACCCGACAGGAATAACCCCACTCATTGTCATACCAACCCACCACCTTGAGAGTATGGTCGGTTGTCCGGGTGCAGAGGGCATCCACAATACAGGAGTGGGGATCCTGCAAATAGTCCACCGATACCAAAGGCTCATCGCTATAACCCAGATAGCGGTCGGCAGAAGCTTGCAACAAGGCATTTACCTGTTGGCTACTGGCGGTTTTTTCCACCTCCACCACCAAATCCACCAGGGAGACATTGGGGGTGGGCACCCGAATGGAGAGGGTTTCAATCTTACCCGCCAACTGGGGCAACACCCACCCCAGGGCGCGTCCTGCACCGGTGGTGGTGGGAATCATGGACATGCCAGCCGCTCGGGAACGACGCAAATCTTTTTGAGGCAAATCGTGCACCGGCTGCCCATTGGTATAGGAATGAACGGTGGTCATGAAACCATGGCGAATGCCAAAATGACCATGCAGCACATGAACCAGTTGGGCCAGGCAGTTGGTGGTGCAAGAGGCGTTGGAAACCACCCGATGCAGGGCCGGATCATACTCCTGATGGTTGACCCCCATGACCAGGGTCTTCACCTCCTCCCCACCAGGGGCACTGATGATCACCCGCCGCGCCCCCCCCTGCAAATGACCGGAGGCTCCTGCCAGATGGGTAAAACGGCCAGTGGCCTCCACCACATAATCCACCCCCCACTCTCGCCAGGGAATATCCTGGGGGTTGGCGTAACTGCCCACGGTGATGGGACGATCCCGGATGAGCAATTGTTGATCCCGAACATGGATCTCTCCTGGAAATCGGCCCATAATGGAGTCATATTTAAGAAGATGGGCCAGGGATGGTAGCGGGGTGACATCGTTGATGGCCACGATCTCCACCGGTGCATAGAGGGAATCGCCAAGTTGGGCACGCAAGACACTCTTACCAATGCGTCCCATACCGTTGATACCGATTCTGACTGTCATGACCACTCCTTACGGGTTGTACCTTCCCTGTTCATCCCATTCCTGATTCTTAAACGTGCGCAGTCCCTGGACCAGAAATCAGGAATGTGAAAAAATCCTGATTCTAACCATTGGCTCCAGAAAATTCTATCCATGGCGTTGGTTCCTGGATACCTTTTGTATCCACCAGCAAGGGTGCAACCTTTTTCCATCTTTGTACCAGGAGTTTCCATGCCACGCATCCGCCTGCAGGAGACCGTTCCCTTCACTCCACAACAAATGTATGATCTGGTGGTGGACATGGAACGCTACCCGGAATTTTTGCCCTGGTGTGTCAATGGACGCAAATTTCATGAAGAGGAAAGCCATTTTCACGCTGAAATGACGGTTTCTTTTAAAGGGGTAAGGGAAAAATTTCAAACCCTGGATCGCCTGGAGCCTCACAAACGCATCCATATTACCCTGCTTTCCGGTCCCTTCTCCAATCTGGAGAGCGAATGGGCCTTTTCCCCCGCCGCCAATGGCTGTCGGATCGATTTTTTCATTGATTTTCAGTTTAAGAGTACCTTGTTGAATCTGACCCTGGGGCCAGTTTTCAGTCAGGCCGCCAAACAGATGGTCGGTTCGTTCCGCAATCGGGCCGTTTCCCTCTACGGGAAACATGGTTCCGGTTGATCGCTTCATTCGCCCGCCAGGAGAGAGCATGCCCAGACAAACGGCCTCCACCGTGGTTCCCTATTCCGCCAGACAAATGTATGATCTGGTGGTGGACATGGACAGTTATCCTGCCTTTCTGCCCTGGATCGTCAAGGCACGTAAATACCAGGAGGAGGATAACCAGTTTCTCTCGGAAATGACCTTTTCCTTTAAAGGTATACGGGAAACCTTCCATACTGTGGACCGTCTGGTTCCTGGGGAGAGTATTCATATCAGCCTGCTGAAAGGTCCCTTTCACCACTTTGAAAATGAATGGCACTTTACGCCCCTGCCAGAGGGTTGCAGAGTGGACTTCTCGGTTGATTTCCGTTTTAATAGCAAATTGTTGGATTTGACCCTGGGGCCGTTTTTCTCCTCCATGACCCAAAAAATGGTGAGTTCGTTTCGCACCAGGGCAGATCAAGTCTATGGTTCCATGAAAGGATGAGTTGGTATGAAAAAATCGTTGCTGGTATGGGCTGTTGTGTTGGCATCCCTGCCTGGTTTATCCCTGGCGGCGGGTAAGGATACCCCGAAAAAATCTTCTTCCAATGATGCTACAGTCGCCTCCGTGGGCAACTGGAGCCTGAAGGCTAAGGATCTGGATCAAGAACTGGCAGGTTTCATCTATGATCTGGAGCTGCAACTTTACAAACAGCGCAGCCAGTTGATTCAAGAAAAACTGGCCAATCAAATTTTGATTTTGGAAGCCAACGAGACTGGTACCAGTCCAGAAGCCCTCTTGAAACGGGAGGTGCTGGACAAAATACCGGAAGTCTCATCGGAAGATGTGAAAAAATTTATCGACCAAAACCGGGATCGCCTGCCCAAGAACGATAATTTGGAAGCCATGGTCCGCCAGCGAATGAAGAGCAATTTGCGGGAGCGGGCGTTTGAAGATTATATCGTCACCCTGGGCAGAAAACATGGTGCCAAGGTGGACAATCCCCCACCGCCGGAACCGGTCTTTAAAGTGGATGCCCCCGCCGACGTGAGCCGTGGTCCTGCCTCCGCCCCGGTGACCATCGTGGAGTTTTCTGATTTTGAATGCCCCTACTGCAAGCGGGCCGCTGCCACCCTCAAAGAGGTGGAAAATCAGTATGGCAGCAAGGTGCGGGTTGCCTATCGCAACTTTCC
>JADFXB010000170.1 GCA_015233935.1 Magnetococcales bacterium
TCCGGGAAGCCTTTGCAAATTATGGTAGATCTGGTGAAAGGGTTTCTCATCACGACGACCTGCCTCCAGAAATTGTTCCAAATGGATTTTGCTTTGCTGTGCAATCCAGCTATGCAATTCATCGTCATTGTGGATGGCGGCAAGCTCAGTAAGCAGTTTATCTTCGGATACGCCGAAACGTGCGCTTCGCAAACTGGCGGTGATCCCAAGGATTTTTCTGGGGTTGTTCATGGCCCTAATTCCTGGAGGGAGGCCCGTAGAAGGCATGAGTGGCGACAACAACCTTATCGATCTGCGCATCGCTCATTTCGCTAACCTTCAGTCTACGATATTGGGCCAATGCCAGTTTGTTTATCGAGATGGGCATTGTATCCCACATCCAGACAGGATTCAAATGTGGTGGGGGAGGTGTTGTGCTTCTCAAGACTTAATATAAAGGGGCACACGGCATTGAATTCAGCAGTCCAAATTTATTTTTTTGATTTTCCGGGTTCGTCATTTCGACCTCCTCCCGGTTAGTGTTCATCCTACTTTAACAGTGAAGGTCAGATTAAGTCTAGCCCATTTCAATTAACATCCTTGATCAACAAATCCAATACGATCCATGGATGGGACGTTTTCCAGGAACTCGTCAAAATCGGTTGTGGCAATATGAGTCAAAGTCCAAAGATGTGCAATCTTTTCCATGGTTTGGCAGCAAACTCCCGGATAGCGGAGGCGACATCCCTATGACCGGACATCCGCACCAGACCAGTGAAGAAATTGCGTAGGAACGCCATCATTTGGGGATCTGTGCCGGTACGGATCTGGGAGCGATCCTCATTGAAAGTCACATCGCGGAGATGGTGGGATTTGTTCTCTATGGCCCAGTGTCCTCTGTTGCACACCAGGAGGTGTTCGGGTGAGCCTTTGGCGGGGGCAGTCTGGTAATGCAATAGGCTATAGAATCAACAAAAAATCCATGCCCAAACCTGGAGGGTATGAGCAAGAGGGGAAGCCAATCAGGTTACGGGCCTTGGTAGATTTTAGAGCACTCCAGGAATCTCCATTTAAGAAAATTTGTACAATATTGGAATGATTGATGAGTAAAAGACCATTTTGATGGGGGAATTGAAAATGCTTGCCAGCAACAATAGATAATGTAATGATATAATTTTGAAGTTGATTTTGTTGACTGCCAGTATTCAGCGCATCTGGTTTCTTTGGTCGGTATTATACCAAAGATAGTTATTTATAAATATATATTTTTTGTGGTCTTGTTTAGAGTTATATTAATTTTAGTTTCGCCATGAGAGAGTCTGGATACGCTTGGCATTGATGGAAATATAAGGGAGTATCCAATGAGAAAAATTTGGTTGGTCAGGCTTCTGACCTTTGTTGGTGTGTTCCTTGCGAACCAGTGGGGTATGGCAGAGGAAAATTCTTTGTTTCCCTTTGATGAATGGGAGCCGGCAGTTACCTCGTCACCCGATTTCTCTGCGGAGCTTCCCGTGGGGGAGGGGCAAGAGGTGAAAGATGTGCAACTCTCTCCCCTGGCAGCAGAAGCCGTCCTGTTGCTGCAAGATGGCAAGGGGAGGCAAACCCTGTCGCGCTGGACCATCGGTCAGAACAACATCAAATCCTTGCCCATACCAGTGGGGGCAAATCTGACCGGTTTGTCTTGGCATCCCAGGGGAAGTCACCTGTTTGCCCTGGCAGAAAAGGCGATTTATTCCCTGGATTTGGCACAAGAGCAGCTATCCTGGCGGCCTATCTGGCAAAGTAAACATCCCCTGCATCGACTGGTGGTAGGACCACGCCCTTTCATGCCCGGTTCATTGTGGGATATCCCTGCAACAAATACTGACTCTAATAGCAACCAAGACCACCCGCGCACAGTCTATCGCCTCTTTTTTTCGCAGAAGCAAAAGGACGGTTCCTCCTGGATTGGGTCCATCGATGAATACGGGCAACGGTTTTATTATGTCACAGCGACCACACCACCGCCTATGAAAGGTCCAGAGGAGATCCTGCCCTATATTGAACCCCTGCCCCATGCCATCCCCCTATCCTTTCATCCGGTTGGCAACCGGCTGATTTTATCGGATGCCAAGGGATGTTTTCTCAATAAACCCTATTACTTGGATAACTGGGGGAGTGGGGAACCTCTACGGGAGCCTTGTGGAGGAGAAGTCGCCCACTCACCAAATGGTCTATCCCTGCTGTATTGGCACCCTTCACAGGCAGGATTGGAGGTGGTCAACTTGTCAGACAAGCAACGACAAAAGGTGGCTGCTGATTTACGTTTTCTCAGCATGCCGCACATGACAGCGGATGGCAAAGGGATCGTGGGGGTGGTCGCTGCCGAAGGTGGTCAGTACCAGATAACCTATCAACCTCTCTCCCTGCCCCTGGCGGATGTGGTTAACGCCTGGATGTTTGCCGAATCCCCACTGGATGTACAGTTGCTCACCAGCCATCAAGGTTTGTTCCGCAAGTTGGACAACACACAACTCTATCAGCTTTATGAAACGGAACTCTATACTTGCCACATGTTGGAGCATCGTTCTCCCGCCAGGCCCTACATGGTCACCACCGATTTGTTCTGGGAGGTTTATGCAGCGGCCTATGAGGGCATTTTTCTGACGCTGGAGCGACAACGGGCCATACCCATTTTTATAGAGCTGCTTCATCAAGCCAGTCGAGAATTGGCAGTCAAGGCCCCCGGTAGCCGCATGGCCCTGGCTTTTGCCACAGCCAACGCCGTGATGTCGGGTAAAAGCGGAAAAAATAAAGAAGCAGCCCGTGTTCTGGCTGGCAAAGAGAAGGCAGATTCATCCGTTCTTGGTGTTCATTTTGATTACAGCGTGTTCAAAGCCCGTGGACACTACACCCGAAATGCCCAATCCAGGGCCTACTTCAAGGCGGTGAATTATTTGGCTCTCATGAGAGACAAGGGAAGTCGTCGAGATGGACTTTCCGCAGAAGATATTCTCCCCCTCACAAAACTCTCCCCCAAGGTTATCTCTCTGGTAGATAAATGGTTAAAAGTTTATGAAACCTTGATCCCCCCCTCCCGTGCGGCCCTTGCTTGGGAGCCAAAGCGACCAAAGGCCACCTATGCCTCCCGACCCATGGATGGATTCTATATGTTTCCACTTGCCTGGGGGTGGGATAACGAGGTGTTTGACCGGGTGATCCATCATGAGGATGATCCCATGCAAAACAAGCAGGGAGAAGCCCGGATACACCCCACTGGCCTTGATCTGGCCACGGCCTTGGGCAATCCCCTGGCCGAACGGCTCCTGGCAAGGCAAGGTGTCTTCGATGCCTTTCCTTTATTGCAAAATCGCCTGAAGGAATTAAGAACACGATTTGCAGAGGGGCGTAGTGGAGCCAAAACCAGCGGCAATCTGTACAGCCGCTGGCTGGATGCCCTGGCCGAACAATGGGCTGCCAATGATGCAACCCCCATTTCAGGTTCTTTGTGGGATGCCAAACGGTTACAAAGTGGACTGGCTTCCTGGGCTACATTGCGTCACGCAACAGTGCTTGTTAACGATAAATCGGGTCTCCAGTGTGGAGAGGCCGGTTTTGAAAATATTGTCATGCGTCCTCCGCGTGGCACTGTGGAGCCGGATCCAGCCACCTTTCTGGCCATTGCTGACCTGTTTGCCACCACCGCAGTTCAGGTGAAGGAGCAGTGGCCCGCCAAAGATGCCCTGGCGCAGGGGATTGTGCGGCGATTAAACGAGTCGGAAGGATATGTGAGAAAATTTGCTGAAATGGCTCGCAAGGTCGAAAAAGGTTTGCCACTTGCACCTCAGGATTATTATGACATCCACTATGTGGCAGGAAGTGCCGAACATAATTTTCTTGTTTTTTTCAGCCTGATGTCTAAAGAAGAGGCTTTAAGTAACCCAGACCCCATCATGAAAATTGCCGATGTGGCGGGTTCTCAGCAACAGGGTTGGTTGCATGTCGCCGTTGGTCGCCCCATGGAGTGGGATCAAATCGTGCCATCTTTTGGCCGCCGGGAGATCGTCAAAGGCTCTGTGTACGCATATCATGAATTTTTGCGGGAGCAACCCATGACCGATGAGGAGTGGCGGAAAAATGTTGATCAAACCTCCAACCCAGATTGGATCAAACCCTACATGAGCCAATCCCCCCTCTCTTGTCCGCCCAAACAGCCATGACAGGGAGTCGGTACGGGTCCAGGCAATGGATGTGGCTTCTGGTATGGGCCTTCCTGATGGGAAGTATGGGGGCTGTTGCCGATGGCGAGCGGCTCTTGTTTGCTGGCGATGTAATGTTGTCGCGGGAGGTTGCCAGGGAGATGGAAAAAAGGGGCCACCTCTCCCCCTGGTCCCACATGAGCGGTCTGCAACCCTCTGACTTTGCTATGATCAATTTTGAGGGGGCGGTGGGCACCGTTGATCGGTGTCATACCCATAAATCCACCCCTTGCTTTGCTGTAGCCCCTGAAATGGTCCAGGTGATTGCCAAAACGGGATTTTCCGCAGCCGGGTTGGCCAACAACCATGCAGGAGATCTTGGTGCTGAAGGCCGTGGTCAAAGCAGACAGAGCTTGCGTCAAGCGGGTATTACCCCCTTGGATTACAGCGATTCGCCAGGTTTCGTCCGCCTGGGCGAACGCACCCTGGCAATTCTGGCAATCAACACCATCGCAGGTGTTGATCAAGCCAAGGATCAAGTGCTCTCACTGGAAACAGCCCGCAAACTGCGTCTGGCATCCACCCTGGCCGATTGGGTGGTAGTTTTTATCCATTGGGGAGGTGAGTTGCGGGACTGGCCGCAAGAGGGCCAGGTGAACGCCGCCAAATGGTTGGTGAAACAAGGGGCTGACCTGATTATTGGTCATCACCCCCATGTCCCCATCGCCCCGGACTGCGTTAATGGGCACCCGGTCTTCTACTCCTTGGGCAACCATATTTTTGACCAAAAATATGCTGCCACCAAGCGGGGCATGCTGGTGGAATGTGTGGTCAAGGAGGGGATTTTGCGTTGTCATCCTCTGTATACCCGAACGGCACTGGGCACCTCGTTTCCCCGGCTGGAGGAAAAGTCAGAGTCTGCCAAGGAGGAGGAAAGGCAGATGGAGGGTTGTGGTGTACCGGCGCGGGGGGGATTGGAGGTAGAGGGATGGTTGGTGCGTCCCTATGGTGAACCCCATCGTCTGGTCAGTGGTCCCACCATCCTTGAAGGTGGTCGTGGGGGCGTTACCTCTTGGCGAAGTGCGGCCCGGCACTTGTTGGCCATTGAAGCAGGTCGATTGGAAGGCAGGGGGCCAGTAAAACTTTTTACCGTGGAGCGGCATCCATCCCGTCTGGATGCCGAGGATGCACCGCGTCCTTATGTCTATGATATTGCTGGGCATGGATTAATCGCCCGTTGGCGCGGCACGGCCCTGGCCTGGCCCCTATTGGATGCCCGCCTGCTGACTGATAAGGATGGTTCCGTCCTATTGTGTGCCTTGCACCGGGCCGATTCTTTCTTGCAATTGAACCCACAAACACGCAAGACGCGCACAGCTTTGTATCGTTGGAACGGATTTGGCTTCTCCGCAGCCAAGACCACCCGTGACAAGGAAACGGCATGCCAAAGGCTTTTTCAGATCAAATGACAGACCCACGCGTGACCCGTTGAGCCAACCAGGAGAAAAGACAGCAAATGTTGAAATTCACGGGCAGCCTGGGGGATGGAGGCTAGAGGCGGTGACAGGTGTGCCTGTGTCACTTTCTGTCCAGCGATTTGGTCAGTCGCACCAGACCAAGAAACTCGCCCCGATAGCCGAAAGGATCAACACCCTTGCTCTCCAGTGCCAGTTGCACAATGTCATCATAGCTAAATTGATTCAGATAACCACCGCCGGTCAAACGTTGGCCGTAGGCCGCTACCGCTGCGGCAAAACGCATGTCGGCTGGTACTTTCTCCAATGAATCCACCACATCCGTATATTCCACGGGCCGACTGATCAATAGGCTTGTCTCTTGATCGGGCAATTTGTAACGAATTTTCAGGAAGGCAAGCTCATGGTTTTTGCCCTTCTTCTGCTTTTTCGCCTCTGGCTTGGCATAACGCAAGGGTTCCAGTCGTTGACCGGCACTTCCTGTCAGGGCTATCTCATACAGGGCTGTCACCCGATGACCAGCACCAATTTCGCCCGCATCCACCTGGTCGTTGGCAAAATCTTCACGTTTCAGACGACGGGTTTCATAGCCAATTAAACGGTATTCGGCCACCTGCTCCGGGTTGAACTCGACTTGAATTTTGACATCCTTGGCGATGGGAAAAAGATTGGCGGAAGCCTCCTCCACCAACACCTTCTGGGCCTCCTGGAGGGTATCGATATAAGCGGCCACACCGTTGCCGTTTTGTGCCAAGGCTTGCATCAACTGATCGTTATAGTTGCCATAGCCAAAGCCCAGCACCGAGAGATAGATTCCGCTTTTTCGATAGCGGACAATCATTTCCTTGAGGGCCTGGTGATGGGTCACACCCACATTGAAATCCCCATCGGTGGCAAGAATGACCCGGTTGACCGCCTTGGCATCAAAGTTGGCTTCGGCCAGGGTATAAGCCAGTTGAAGCCCTGCCCCGCCCGCTGTGGAGCCGCCGGCATGCAGCCTATCCAGGGCGGCAAGAATTTTATAGCGTTCCCGCACGGG
>JADFXB010000171.1 GCA_015233935.1 Magnetococcales bacterium
CTGGCCTCGGGCTTTTTATTTCTGGTGCCTTTATTGTTTTTTCTATTCACCCATATATTGTTTTCTTCCTATCCTGCGCCCCAAAACGGTTTATCGGTGAGTTTGATTACCGGGTATGCCTTTTTACCCTTCGTGATGGCTGCGGGCATCAGCATCTTTCCCTTGACCGCCTTGGAAGGAGCATTGTTTGCCGTTCCTGGCCTTATAGCCCAGATCATGGTGATGCAAGGTGGGAGCAACTTTGGCGGAAGGTCTGATGCTCTTGGCATGTTATGGCTATTGGTGCTGGTGGCTGGTATTGCCATTCTTTCGGGAATGAGCCAATTGCATTTCTGGAGCGAGATTGTCAACAAGACTTCCAAGGATCCGTTGACAGGAGCCTACAATCGAGCCACCGGCCAGGAGTTGATGGAGAAATATTTTTATTTGGCGAAACGGGCAAGATCGCCTCTGTGGATTTTGTTCTTTGATCTGGACAATTTCAAGTCCATCAACGACAAATTCGGGCATGAGGCGGGGGACGAAACCCTGAAAACACTGGTTTCTTCCATAACTCGATCCACCAGGAATGCAGATCTACTGGTTCGGTGGGGAGGGGAAGAATTTTTGGCGGTGATTCCCCTGTCCAAGGTAGAAAACATTCACACCATCATCCGTCGGATTTGCCGGGCCGGGAGTTTGGGCCAAAGGCCCGACGGTGCTCCCATTACCGCCAGCGTGGGCATGTCTGAAATCTTGACGGATAATACTTCCCAGCTATCCCAGTTGATTGTTCTGGCGGACCAACGCATGTACCGGGCCAAAAAATCAGGGAAAAATCGGGTCTGCTTTGGTGATGGCGAGGGGGACATAACGGAGGTAGGCACCTTCGGCTGAAATGGTTCGGCCCTGTATATGGATCGCTACCTTGCTATACAGCCGTCAATGTTCGAGTTGCAACTCTTGCCTTAACACATTCCGAGAGGTGGGGGCATGAATAAGCAATGTTGCAATGTAAGGCCCGACCTCGTTCATTCTGGATCCCGTTTATTCCCGCAATGTAAGACCGGACTCCGTTCATTCCCTGTTTTGTCAACTTTTTGATTGTTTCTCCCTCGCTAAACACCAGCCTGAAAAAGGGTTCGGTGAACAAAAGTTCATTCAAAAGCCCAATATTGATTAACTAAACCGTTTCACGCCTAGGTGTGGTGGGTGCTACACTGATTCGCAACGACAATAGGAGCATTGATCTTGAGCGCAATGGATACCACAGAATCAGTTCGGGCGCGTCTTTTGAAGGCAGCACTGGACTGTTTTATCGCCGACGACTACCACCGGGTCACCACGCGCATGATTGCGGAGAGGGCCAGTACCAACGCCTCGATGATTCGCTACTATTTCGGCAATAAATCGGGTCTCTATGAGGAGATGATACGAGAAACCCTGAATCCTCTCCTGGCTATTCTTGATGGACCATTACTGACATCTGTTGAGGGCTTTACCGATTTTTTGCGTATTTATTATGAAACTATGGCAACGCGACCAGAATTTCCCAAACTGATTCTCAAAGTGCTGGCTCTTCACCATGGGCCAGGGAGACGGTTCATCCGGCAATTGTTGGAGCGTGGGC
Organism: Magnetococcales bacterium; assembly: GCA_015233935.1. GTDB lineage: Bacteria > Pseudomonadota > Magnetococcia > Magnetococcales > JADFXB01 > JADFXB01. The sequence continues at coordinate 1,610 of JADFXB010000171.1, forward strand.
GTTCACGTGGTGCACATAAGGTAGACCAACTGAAAGCCGCAGGACAAATCCATCCCGGCATTGATCCCGATATTCTCAGGCTGGCTTTCGTCAGTCTGGCTATGACGCCAATGTTGTTGAAGGAGATTTTCGAGGAGCAGATGGGCCACCCAATGGACTCCACCTTCCTGGAAAAATTGGCTGCATTTAACGGCCATCTCTTTTCGGCGGGATTGTCGCCCAGCACACCAAAATAAAGAAAGATAATGCCATGTCCTATCAAAAAAATGCCAGAGCTGTGCGCTTTTTTGCCAAGGTTATGAAATTTTCCTCTTGGCTACAGACTATTCCCAATAGACTTACCCCTGCCCCCTTTCGATTGATACAGATTGGTTCAGCCTTCTGGCAATCTCGCGCACTCTATGTTGCGACTCGGTTGGATCTCGCCACTGTGCTGGGGGCGGAAAGTATGGACATAACACGCCTGGCTGCTCTTGTTGAGGCCAACCCGGATGCATTGGGGCGTCTGCTACGCTTGTTAATCGCCATGGGCATCTTTGAGGAGGCAGCTCCTGGTGCCTTCCGTAACAATAAGCTTTCTGCTTTTCTGCGCAAAGACCTTCCAACAAATGTACGCGCCATGATTCTTATGCACAATTCGGAAGCCATGAGCGTCCCATGGTATGGACAACTCGAACGTGGCGTTCGTGAGGGCATACCGCCTTTTTTCCTGGCACATGGCGAGGAATTGTTTCCCTTTCTGGATCATCATGCCGATTTGGACGCCCTATTTTCTGAGGCTATGAATAACGTCGAAGCTCTGACTGGTGACAGCTTTGCCACCGATTTCGACTGGAGCCGGTTTGACCGGATCATTGATGTAGGTGGTTCGCGTGGAGCCAAGTCCTTGGCCATCCTGAAACGCTACCCTCACTTGACGGCTCTGGTGGTGGATCGCCCCCGTGTAATCGCCGATGCCAGGCATTATTGGGCTGCCCATGGCACAGATGGTGTGGAGCGTCTGCATTTTGAGGTCAGAGATTTCTTGGAATCTGTTCCCCCTGCTCAGAGCGAAAAGGATGTCTATCTCCTTTCTGCCGTGTTACACGGTTTCGACAACGATACCTGTGTTACGATCCTGGGTATTCTTGCCGGTGCCTGCCGCACAAATGGCGCACGTATTGCGTTGCTGGAAATCGTGCTCCCAGAAGTCCATGCCGATTTAAACGGTGCCTTATTCGATATGCAAATGTTCATGGGGTCACAAGGCCGTCTGCGCACCTTGTCAGAGTGGAAGTCATTGTTTGTCCGTAGTGGATTAATGCTGGAAGAGGTGGTGGGTTTGCAGTCGTTTGGCAACATCCTTGTCGTATGTCCGGCAAAAACGATGGCTGTCTGATATCTTCTTGTCTAAACCTAAGACAAAAACGGGGCATGCGGCCTTGGTTCTGTCAAAGATGGGCCTTTTTATAACCATAATCATTAGTGAAATCGATAATGAACGCAATTTAATTAGATTGAATGTTTTCTGAAATTAGTAATTTACTCAAGGCAGATATGCTATTTAGTATTATTAATAGTTATTCTTATCCCACTGTCAGTCATTGCTCGCTTGATCCAGTCCCAAGACCAACTAAACCGTAATCCTTTGGGTAAACATGGGAATCACTTATAATGCTTTATATATATTTTTGCAAAACTTGCCCGATACGCTGTAGCTGCTCTTCGCATTGCAAAGGAAACGCCCTCCGCCATCTTGCCAGGCTGGTGGTGTCCGAATAGACTGGCAGAGAAACTATTTTCGCCAGGATCACCCCTGCTCCCTCCTGTCCACACCAGGGGACTGAACCCAATCGGATCATGCTTGCCTCAGGAAACCTTTAACTACCCGATGGGTTGCTTCTTTCGACCGTGAGCAAGCTGGTGTACCATGGGGAATCTGACACCTTCAGTCTACTCCAAGATTGGAAAGATTTCCCCATGGACACTTCTTCTGAAAAACCTTTCTACCGCATCCATGTTTTTTGCTGCGTCAACCAACGTCCCGCTGGTCACCCCCGTGGAGATTGTGCTGGCAAAGGGGCGGTGGCCTTGCATGGCTATCTCAAGTCGCAAGCCAAGACGATGCCGGAACTCATGGATATTCGGGTCAATCAATCCGGTTGTCTGGATCGCTGTGAATTGGGACCGGTAATGGTCATTTATCCTGAAGGGGTTTGGTATCACTATCGTAGCGAAAAAGATGTGGATGAAATCATCGCTCAACATATTGTGGCGGGCAAAATAGTTGAACGGTTGCAGCTCCACAATAACATGGTAGCCCCTCCCCAATAAGCGGTCGGAGCCTCTGCATGTCGCCTTCCTCCCGTCTGCTGGGTTTACTGCTGGTCGTGGGTGGTTTTACCCAATGCAGCCAGGCTGTCCTCTTGCGGGAGTTGCTGGCGGCCTTTCAGGGGGTGGAGTTGGCCTTGGGGGCCTTCTACGGAAGCTGGTTGGCATGGATCGGTTTGGGGGGTGCCCTGGCGACCCGGTTGTCCCATCGTCCCCACCACCAACACCTGTTGCAAGGGGGGGTGATGGCCCTCCCCTTGGCGGTACTGACAGGTATTCTTCTCCTGCGCTTTGCCCGCTTCCTGCTCCAGGTGCCAGAAAGCGAGTTCATTCCCCTGGGTTCCTTTCTCCTTCTCACCGCAACGGCTACCCTGCCAGGTGGCCTGCTTCTGGGCATGATCTTTCCCGCTGCCTGCCGATTATTGGTGCAATTTTCCACCAACAGCGGAATTGTCCCTTCTATTACCTCCCTGTACCTGGTGGAATCCCTGGGTGCTCTGATGGGTGGGGTGCTCTTCACCTTCCTTTTGGTGGAATCCCTGGGCAGTTGGGTCTCCTTCGCCCTCACCGCAACCCTGATGCTGCTGGCCAATCTGTTTGTGTTGCCCAACCCGCAGGAAAGATTCCCCTTGCGCCTGCTCTCCGCCCTGCTGCTTCTTGTTTTCGGCCTGCTCGCCTTGCCCTGGCCTGGTCAACCCCTGCTGGCCCTATTGGAAAGTCGCCACTTTCAAATGGTCCACCCCGGCATGCTACGGGTTGCTGGGGTGGAAAGCCGCTTTGGACAGGTCACCCTCGCCCAGCTGGGCAAACAATTTTCCCTGCTTCACGATGGACGCCTGGGAGAGAGTTTTCCCGATCCCCACCGTGCCCGTTTGACAGCCGCCTATCTGTTGGCCCAATCCCCATCTCCTTTACGTATTTTGCTGTTGGGGGGGGGTGGAAAGCGGATTGCCGGAAGAGATGCTGCGTTATCCCATCCAGCAACTCACTCTGGTGGAAGAGGACGCCACCGCCCTGGCCATGCTGCAACCCTGGTTGCCCGCCAGTAGCCGACACGCCATGCAGGACTCACGCTTCTCCCTGCTGGTGACCGATGGACGCGCCTTTGTCCAGAAAGCCCAAGCAAACGCCTTCGACCTGGTGATCATTTTGAGCGGTGAACCGGTCAACGCCCGGCAAAACCGGCTCCACACCCATGAATTTCATCGCTCCCTCGCCCGCATTCTCTCCCCTGCCGGGGTGGTCTGTACTGCCATCAGCAGTGCGTCCAACTATATGGGGCATGAAATCATCAGCTACAGTGCCACCATGGACCGTACCCTTGCTCTTACCTTTCCCCATCGAAGTGTGGCACCCGGCGACAAGCAACTCTTCTGTGCGGCCTCCCAACCTGGAGTGGTGACCAGTCAACCCTCCCTGCTGGCCAAACGACATCAACAATTCCAACCAGAGGGGGACAACCTACCCGCCATTGCCTTTCTCTCCCTGCTTCCCACGGAACAAACCCGTACCCTCCGTCAGCAGTTGGACAAGGCCCATGGTGAGATCAACTCGGACCAACGACCGGTGCACTTTTATCTCAACCTTCTTCTGTGGAGCAAATTGACCCACTCGGAGGCGGGCAACTTTCTGGAAGGTGTGCGCCGTTTGGGCAGTTGGCCCTTTCTTTTGCCAGTGCTACTCTATTTTCTTTTTCTCTCCCTAACAGGCATCACCGGACAACGCAGCCAACAAAACTGGCAACGCAACAGTGCCATGGCGGGAGTGGCCATGGGCGGTCTGGCGGCCATGGGATTGCAATTGATGGTCCTCTACGGTTTTCAGGCCATGGTGGGTGCGGTCTTCAGTCAAATTGCCCTGCTTAATGGTCTGTTCATGGCTGGACTAGCCTTGGGAGCCTGGTTGATGGGCCAACGCTGGCAGCTTCCCTTGTGGCCCATGGTCCTCCTCTTGCTCTTCATTGCCCTCCTGGCCCTGGCCTTGCCACACACACTGGCATCCCTTGCCCAGCAATCTTTGTTGATGCGCCAGGCTGGTTGCTGGGGGTTATCCCTGGTGTTGGGGGTGGCGACCGGCACCATCTTTCCCCTGGGGGTGGCCCTCACCAATCAGCAGCAGGCCATGACTGCCAGTGGTCTGGTGGAGGCCGCCGATCATTGGGGGGGTGCCCTGGGCGGTCTCTTCACCGGCAGCCTGTTGATCCCCCTGCTGGGTATGGAGCAAACCGGTGTGGTCATCGCTCTATTCACCACCTTGGCTGCTGGCTCCCTGTTGTTGTCTGACCGTTGGTCGTTACACCATGCTCTTCCCCAATTTCGCTGGTCCCCCCTGGCCATGTTATTGGTCGCTGTGGCCCTTGTTTGCTGGCTTCTGGCCATTCTCCAAAAGGAGATGCAACCGCCCCCTCAAAGTCGCTTCACCCCTGAAGTGTTACAAGAGGTGACCGGTAACAACGACCTCGCCTTTTATGAGGATCCCTTTCCCCATTATTTGCGTTCGGACCAAATGGTGTTGGCCAGCCAACCTGTGGCCGGAGAAATTCGCGGCTATGCGGGCACCCTGAACCTGCTGGTGGCCCTGGATCACAAAGGAAGGTTATTGGCGGCGAGACACCTCCACTCCCATGAAACCCCCTCCTATATCGAGGAGGTGGATATCTGGCTGGAAGGGCTGCAAGGCCACGATTTTTCCCGCTCCTCCCTGCAAGAGGTAGGGGTGGATGGCATGAGTGGGGCCACCATCACCAGCAA
>JADFXB010000172.1 GCA_015233935.1 Magnetococcales bacterium
CAATAAGGTACTGTTCAACCCATCAAAAGTCAACAATCCCAAACTCCACGGCCCGGTTACCCACGTCACCCCCGGCTGTCGACTACGCGAACCCCTTTGACAGCCGGTTCTGACTGACGTATGCTTTCATGCTTAAGTCAGATCCTGTCATGCACGCGCGGTTAGCTCAGCTGGATAGAGCGTTGGCCTCCGAAGCCAAAGGTCGTTGGTTCGAATCCAATACCGCGTACCAATCCAAGATGGTAACCACCGCTTTTCGGGTGGCCAGTTTTGTTCCAGTCCCCAAATCGTCCCCACCAGAAAAAATGCGCGTCTCTTCGCTTGCGGCAGAATGACACGATACCCCATGGAAGGACTCGACCATGATCGGATGGGGTATTGCAGCCTCCCCTGTTTTATACCGCAACCATTTTTGGATATGCAGTTTTTAACCATTAGAAAAAAAGAGGGGGTCTGGGGGATTCATCCCCCAGGGTTTTGTTTTTTTCTTTTTTCTTCTTACTTTTAGAATTTGATTATCTATACCGCAACTATTTTGGAATGTTGAGTTTTCAACCATCAGGGATCCAGGGGCAAAGCCCCTGGGATTTTTGGATAAACATATTTCAAAAAAAACGAAGAAAAAATAAAAAAATCAAAACCCTGGGGAAAGAATTCCCCAGACCCCTTCTTTTTTTTTCAATGGTTAACAACGATCGATCCAAAAATGATCGCGGTTTAGCCGGCAACACTGCGGTTGCGCAACGACTCATACAGATTGGCAGGCCCCAACAGGATTTGCAGCAGGCCATTGCGGACCTTCTCGGAATCCAACGCCTGTCTGCTCATGGAACTGTGAGCAGCGAGGGCATCCATGATGGCGTTCATCAACTCGGTGCCAAGGTCCGGAGAGTTGAAAAACTGCTCTTTGGTGTTGTTGGCGGCTTGCTGGACCAGGATTTCGGATTCCAGCAACTTGCCTTTCAGGACATGATTCACGTAGACCAGTTTGTCATCGTCTGACAGTTCGCCATCAAACAGGGTGTTGACCTTTTGGATGATCTCCAGAAGCAGCACTTTTTCCTTCTCCTGGACCTCCCCGCTGCCAGTTGCGGTCATGGGTTTTAATGGATCAACTTCGCCTTCATGCAGGGTGAGATGCCGTTTTCCCAGGTCTTTGAGTCTGTGATGGGTCAAGGTCACTTGAGAGAGGTCCACCCCTTCTTGTTCCCGTCCGAACTCCAACAGCGGCAGCAGCCGCCTGAAGAAAATGGCCCTTTTCTCCAGAGCGGTGTTGGCGTAGTCAAAGAGTTGCGACAAAAACACATACACCCGCAAAAACGCCCCCAGATTGCGCCTGAACAAGAGCAGCACGTTCAGTTCATCCTGGGCAATCTGCTCGGCTTGGAGGTCTCTGCCGGCACGGGCTTCCTGCAAGCTGTTCCAGGCGCTCCTGTAGCGCCTCAGCAGTCGGTCTGCTACCGGCTCCAGAGCGGATGCCAGTTGGGATTGGGTGGCGTTGGGATTCATCTCAACCGTTACCACCCGTTCCACCTCATATTCATCGTAAAATCCGTATGTATCGAGGGTGGCTTTCAGGTCGTAGACCAGGTTCGGGTCGGTGACTCCCGCCAGTTCTGCGGTTTGATGATACGTTTTGAAGGCTGCCAGAATCTCTTCCGGGTCATTGATGAAGTCGAGAATGTAGGTGGTATCCTTGCCAGGATGAGCGCGATTCAGGCGGGAGAGGGTTTGCACTGCCTGGATGCCCGCCAAACGCTTATCCACATACAGGCCGCACAACAGCGGCTGGTCAAAGCCGGTCTGAAACTTATTGGCAACCAGCAGGATTTGATACTCGGTGGTTGCAAAGGCTTCCCGGATGTCGCGTCCGCGCAGATTTCGATTGAGCGTGGTACTGGTTTCGGTGAAGGGGTCTGCGCCCGATTCCTGGTCCTTGACTTCGCCAGAGAAGGCGACCAGGGTGCCCAGCGCATAACCGGAGCTCTGGATGTATTGGTCAATGGCCAGTTTCCAGCGTACCGCCTCGATGCGACTGCCCACCACCACCATGGCTTTGGCGTTGCCATCCAGCAGAGGAGCCACATTCTCGCGGAAGTGCTCCACCACCACCTGCACCTTCTGGCTGATGTTGTAAGGGTGCAGACGCACCCAACGCATGATGCCTTTCATGGCCTCGCTGCGTTCAACCTGTTTTTCATCCCACTCCTGGCCCTCATGGGCCAGACGGAACGCCAGTTTGTAGGGGGTATAGTTCTTCAAGACATCGAGGATGAACCCCTCTTCAATCGCCTGGTGCATGGAGTAGACATGAAACGGTGCGGGCAGATTGGTGGCCGAGGCCGGTTGGGTGGGATCGGGTCGGCGTCCGAAGAGTTCCAAGGTTTTGGCCTTGGGGGTCGCCGTGAAAGCGATATAGGTGATTTGCGAATTGGCGGCACGCGCAGACATTTGCGCGGCCAGCAGCTCTTCGGTACTGATTTCACCGCTATCGTCGAGTTCAAGCTGTTCTTCGATTGAGAGCACCTGCTTGAGTTTGGCGGCTGAGGTGCCGGTCTGGGAGGAGTGGGCCTCATCGGCGATGACTGCGAAGCGTTTGCCTCTGGTAGCGGCCAACTCTTCGACTGCCGCCAGGGCAAAGGGAAAGGTCTGAATGGTGCAGACCACGATTTTCTTGCCGCTGGAGAGCACTTTGGCCAGTTCGCTGCTTTTGCTCTGATGTTCGCCGGTGATGGTGGCCACCACGCCGGTAGTACGCTCGAAACCATCGACGGCTTCCCGCAGTTGGGCATCCAACACGGTACGGTCACTGACCACCAAAACCGAGTCAAATAACTTATTGTGCGCGGCGTCGTGCAAATCGGCGAGAAAGTGTGCGGTCCAGGCGATGGAGTTGGTTTTGCCGGAACCTGCCGAGTGTTGAATCAGATATTTCTGTCCAGGTGGCTCACGCAAAACCGAAGCCACCAGTTGCCGGGTGACATCGAGTTGATGGAAGCGCGGGAAAATTACCCCGCTGATTTTCTTCTTGCTGTCCTTGTGGGCCACCAGGAAGCGACCCAGAATCTCCAGCCAGGAGTCGAAGGCCCAGACCGATTCCCAAAGATAAGCAGTTTTGTGGCCGTTGGGGTTGGGTGGATTGCCTTTGCCACCCTCATCCCCCTGATTGAAGGGCAGGAAACGGGTGGCAGCCCCTTGCAGTTTGGTGGTCATGCGCACGTCCGAGTTGCTGACCGCGAAATGGACCAACGCCCCACGCGGGAACTCCAGCAGAGGTTCCGCTGCGCTCTGCCCCTTGGGGCGGGGTTGACGGTCAAAACGGTACTGGTCCACCGCATCCAGCACCGATTGGGTGAAATCGCTTTTGAGTTCCACTGTGGCCACAGGCAGGCCGTTGACAAACAGCACCAGGTCCAGGGCATTTTCGTTGTGGATGGAGTAGCGCACCTGGCGCACCACCCGCAACCGGTTGGCCTGGTAGCGGGTTTGCAGTTCGGGATTCATCGCCAAGGCCGGTTTGAACTGCGCCATGGTCAACGGCTGACGCAATCCCAAAAGCTCCACCCCGTGACGCAACACATCCAAGGTGCCCCGGTCATCGAGCTGCCTGCGGATACGTTCCAGCAGGGTTGTCTCGGCAGAGGCGCCATGATTCTTGACCAATGCTTCCCACGCCTTGGGCTGGGTCGTCTGCACCCAGGCCAGCACATCGGCAGGAAAGAGCGCCCGTTTTCGGTCGTAGCGGCTGGCATCGTCGGCATCATACAGCCAACCATGAGCCGCCAGATGGTGGCAGATGTCGTTCTCGAAGGCGATTTCACGATGCAGGTTCATCAGGCCCCTCAGTTTCTGGTCGTTAACCGCCGATCGTTACTTTGTAACAGTTTAATGGATTAAATACCCGGCAATTAATCCATTCAATGAGGTTTCATCCATTGTTTGCATTACGAGATCCTTCGCCAACCAGCAGCTGGCCCCCGGCCCACACTGACAATTTTCCCTTCATTTTTCAACTTTGTTAACGCACTGCGAATCGTGTCACGTCCGACTATTGGGCAACGCTTCTCCACGTCAGCCAAACGGAATTCAACCGGTAAAGATTCCACAGCCCTTTCCACCATGCGTGTTCGCGCACCGTGCTCCAGATCAATGGCCGTGTTTTCTTCCAATTCCCGGTAGGCGGCCAGCACGATGCCCAACAGGTATTCGGTAAAGGGAACATGATTGTGCTCGCCAGTGGCCCATGAGGCATCTGAAAGGGAGAGGCTATCGTAATAACTGACCTTGCTCTCTTCTATCAACCGTTCCAGGCTGATATAGTGGCCAACCTCGAAACCCATCCGGTATAACAGTAGAATGGTCATCAGACGTGCCACGCGCCCATTACCATCCGAGAACGGATGGATATACAGGAAATCATGGATATAAAGTGGAATCAGAAGAATCGGTTCGACCTCACCGGCATCCAATGCGCAAGCGAGGTTGTCGTGTAAGCCAAACATGGCGGTTTCCGTTAATGCTGGTTCAACCGTTCGCAAGCGGACGCGGATGATCGCTCCAGAGGCATCCCTTTCGACGATATCGTTGGAGGCTTGTTTATAGTTGCCGCCTCCCGATGGGGTATAGCGCATCAGTTCGTGATGCAGTTGGCGTACATGATTGACGGTTGGTGGCATTTCCGCAGCATTTTTATGAATCAGCTCCAATGCGGTTCGGTAGCCCGCCAATTCGGTTTGGGAACGATCATGGGGGGCGGGTTCGGCTCCCTTGCGCACAATCCGAATCAGGGCTTTTGGTCTGACTTCCACATTTTCCATGCGACTGGATGACTCGACACTCTCGATCAGTGCCATCTGTCGCAGATGTTTGAGCACTTCAGGCTTGGTCTGCGCCCACAAGGTCTGCTTCCCCCGATATTCGGTCAATGCAGCCACCAAACGAATCAAACGGGATGGCATGCTCAACCTGGATAGATATTCAGGCGTCAGTGAGTGCATCAGTGCTCCTTTGCGGTCAATTCCCGCACATCGATTTTACCAGTGACCGCAGCGGATATCAGAGCGGTGCGACGTTCTTTTAAAAGGTTGATGGCGTGTTGGGCTTTGGAGAGGAGGGTGTCGAGTTTGGCGGTTTGTTGGTCGAGATAGGCGACGATGGCGGATTGTTCGTCCAGTGGAGGAAGAGCAATAATGAATTCACGAATGATGCCTTGGCCAATTTTTTTCATTGAAGCACTCGTGCCAGTGGCATCTCGCATAATTTGGAAGCGTCCACTTGGGGACCGTATCGAAAAGACAAGAAATCTACCATCTGCCCGTCCCGGTTTCGCGTGAAAGCGATAGAGCAAATCGCATAGGAGAAGGCGAGGTCGCGCTTTACTTATGAATGTTGCCATCCCGACAAGTTCGAGCGTATTTCCACGGCTCATGAGGATGTCACCAGCCTTGACCTCGTAGTTCAGAATTGGTGCAACTTCTTCTGGAAGAGCTTTCTGTTCCATAGGGTCGAATTCATCACGATTTACGCAGCCAACTTTTAGCACACCCCATTCGTATTCTGATGCCGGTTCGCCTTCACATTGAGGGGACCAGCCCTGTTCAATCTTGCTAATCGAATGCTTTAAAGGCACTACCTCCCAATGCTCCGGCACCTCCCCCAGCCACTCAATCCCGCTATCCTTCATCGGCGCATCGGGGTTCAGCCCCTTGGTGACGGCGTGGGAGATGACGGCTTGGCGTTTCTCTTTCAGGAGGGCAATCAGTTTTTCCTGCTCAGCCACCAGGGCATCGATTTTGCCGGTCTCACGGTCGAGGAAGGCGGCGATGGCTTGTTGTTCGGGGAGGGGTGGTAGTCCGATTGCTGTGTTAGCCAAGTATTCTTGTTCAATGCTTTCTACCGTTGCTCCTTGCTTTGCCCAGACAAGAAGGAGTTCATTATTCAGTCCCTGAACCCATCGCAGAAAAAATTGGCTGTGGCACAGATTTGGATGAAAAGTGAGCGCCTTCATATCCTGATTGAGGGCCACTTCAACACCATTAATGGCAACAGGAATTGTGTGCTTCAGGATGCCAGAACGCACAACCATCAGTACCGTACCAGGAGCAATAAGGTTGGATGTGCTGTTTGTGAGACCTTCTGTCGTGATACACTCTTCCGTGCCGTAAATTTTTTCAGCCTTCATATCTTTGGGGGATACCCACGGAATGTCGCCATTCCAGTAAGTCATGTTGTCGCGACTTGGTGTGCCACCACCAGAAAATAACGCAATATGCTTGAGATTCTTCACCCCCCAATGCCCCGGCACCTCCCCCAACCACTCCACCCCGGAATCCTTGTATTCGGCATAGCGTGGAAAATTCATGATGACCGGCTCCACCTAAGCGACAATAATTCAATTATAATAAAATGAATTGTCTGCGCCTGATCGTCGATGATCATGCCTTTGGATTGCAACAGCGCGATTTGCTGAACAAAGGAGGTACAGGGCTTGTCATAGCGCATAGGAAAGAGATCCGGAACCGGATTCCCCAAACAAGAAACCCGCCGGTTTGAGGATACTCGATCGAGCATAGCCTTGGCGGGTGTTGTTCATTTT
>JADFXB010000173.1 GCA_015233935.1 Magnetococcales bacterium
TCCCACTTGGGACCGCCCACTGCACCCAGCAGGATACCATCCACAGCCTTGGCCCGTTGCAGGGTTTCGTCGGGGAGGGGGGTGCCTGTGGCATCGTAAGCGGCCCCACCGATCAACCCTTCTTCCAGATGAATGGTCAGATTATGGTGGGATTTGAGCCACTCCAAAACTTTACGGGCTTCGTTGACAATTTCCGGGCCGATACCGTCACCGGGCAAAAGCAGAATGGTCCAAGCCATGATGGTTACACTCCTTTGTTGACGAAAGCCCAGGGGGCGGTTTGACGGCGTTGTTGTTCGAAGGCCTCGATTTCCGACAAATTTTGCAGGGTCAACCCGATATCATCCAGACCGTTGATCAGACAATTGCGGCGGAAGGGATCCACCTCAAAGGTAAACTCTTGGCCGTTGGGGGTGATCACCTTGCACTCCACCAAATCCACGGTAAGCTGATAGCCGCTTTGGGTCATGGTCTGCTTGAAGAGATAGTCCACCTGCTCCGTGGCCAGACGAACAGGGAGGATGCCATTCTTGAAACAGTTGTTGAAAAAAATGTCGGCATAGCTGGGGGCGATGATGGCGCGGAAACCGTAGTCCAGCAACGCCCAGGGGGCGTGCTCACGACTGGATCCACAGCCGAAATTGTCCCTGGTGAGCAGGATGCCGGCATTTTTATATTGGGGCTGGTTGAGGATGAACTCGTTGTTGAGGGGACGCCCCTCATTGGGCTTGCCCACCTCTCCCCGATCCAGATACCGCCATTCATCAAACAGGTTGGGTCCAAAACCGCTGCGGCGGATGGACTTGAGAAACTGTTTGGGAATGATGGCATCGGTATCCACATTGGCCCGATCCAGGGGGGCTACCAAAGCCGTATAACGTGTGAAGGGTTCCATAATCCGGTTGTCCCTTTAAGTGTTGGGTTGAAAGGTCACAGCATTTCACGGACATCGACGAAACGACCCATGATCCCGGCAGCCGCCGCCATGGCAGGGCTGACCAGATGGGTGCGGCTGTCCCGCCCCTGCCGACCTTCAAAGTTGCGGTTGGAGGTGGATGCACACCGTTCGCCGGGAGAGAGAATGTCTTCGTTCATGGCCAGACACATGGAACAGCCAGGACTGCGCCATTCAAAACCGGCATCGGTGAAGATGCGGTCCAATCCTTCCTCTTCCGCCTGTTTTTTGACCAGACCGGAGCCGGGAACCACCAGGGCCTGTTTGACCCAGTCGGCCTTGCGGCGTCCCTTGACCACGGCAGCGGCAGCCCGTAAATCTTCGATGCGTCCGTTGGTGCAGGAGCCGATGAAGACCACATCCACGGTGATATCGGTAATCCGCTGATTGGGGGAGAGACCCATGTATTTGAGGGCGCGTTCCATGGAACCACGAGCCACGTTGTCCCGTTCATCGTTGGGATCGGGGATGCGGGCATCCACGGGGAGCACCATTTCCGGGGAGGTTCCCCAGGTGATTTGGGGCAGCACCTTGCCAGCGTCAAATTCAATCACCCGATCGTAGGCGGCCCCTTCATCGGATTGCAGGGCGGACCAGGCGGTGACCGCCGATTGCCAGAGTTCGCCTTGGGGAGCGAAGGGACGATCCTTGAGATAGGCGATGGTCTTGTCATCGGGGGCGACCATGCCAGCGCGGGCACCGGCTTCGATGGCCATGTTGCACAAGGTCATCCGTCCTTCCATGGAGAGGGCGGAGATGGCACTACCGGCAAACTCCATCACATAGCCGGTTCCACCAGCGGTGCCGATGCGACCGATGATGTAGAGGGCCAAATCTTTGGCATAACTGCCTTTGGGCAGGGAGCCATCCACCTTGATCAACAGGGTGCGGGGTTTTTTCTGCATCAGGGTTTGGGTGGCCAGGACGTGTTCCACCTCGGAGGTGCCGATACCAAAGGCCAACGCACCCATGGCCCCATGGGTGGCGGTGTGGGAGTCGCCACAGACCACGGTGAGACCGGGCAGGGTGATGCCTTGTTCCGGGGCCATGACGTGAATGACACCCTGGCGGATATCTCCCATGGCAAATTCGGTGATGCCAAAATCGCTACAGTTGCGATCCAGGGTTTCCACCTGTTGACGGGCAATGGGATCCCGAATGCCCAGTTCCAAATTTTGGGTGGGGACGTTGTGATCGGGCACTGCGAAGGTCAGTTCCGGGTGACGGGGGGTGCGCTGGGTCAGACGCAGACCTTCAAAGGCTTGCGGGCTGGTCACCTCATGAACCAGGTGACGGTCAATATAGATGAGGGAGGTTCCGTTGGGATCGGTGCGGATCACATGGGATTCCCAGATTTTTTCAAAGAGGTTTTTTGGCTGCATGGACAGTTTCCTGTAGTCTTGTCGGTCTTTGCTACGAAAAAGCGCGTTAGTATACACCGAATTTTGCCAGAGTTGAACCTTCTTTATCAACTTTTCCCCGACCATCCTTGATGAAGATTGCATCTTTGTGCGGAGATTGGTACAACTTTCCCACTTCTATGATCATTTATGAGGGCTAAATAGGATGTCAACCCTGGAATCTTGCATAGGCAACACCCCGCTGGTGGATCTCAACCGGATGCTTCCTTCGTCATCGGCGGTCAAGGTATTGGTCAAACTGGAAGGAAGCAATCCAGGGGGATCGGTCAAGGATCGTACCGCCTTTGGCCTGTTCATGGGGGCGGAATCCCGTGGCGAGTTGCAGGCGGGGGTCCGAATTGTGGAACCCACCAGCGGCAATACGGGCATCGCCCTGGCCATGCTGGCTGCCAGACGGGGCTATAAGCTCACCCTGGTGATGCCGGAGAGCATGACTGTGGAACGGCGGGCAGTGATGGCCGCCTACGGGGCACATATCGATCTGACCCCGGCTTCTTTGGGGATGGAAGGTTCCATTGATCGGGCGCGGGAGATCGTCGCCAACGAGAAAAAGGTGATCATGTTCGATCAATTTTCCAATCCCGACAACTGGCGCATTCACTACCGCACCACCGGGCCGGAAGTCTGGGAGGGAACCAGCGGACGCATCACCCATTTTGTCAGTGCCATGGGAACCACCGGGACCATCATGGGGGTCTCCCGTTATCTCAAAGAGCGCAATTCCAGTATCCGTATCATCGGGGTACAGCCCGACGATTATTCCCGCATCCCTGGCATTCGCCGCTGGCCCCAGGAGTATCTGCCGAAAATTTACGAACCGGGCCGGGTGGACAAAATCATGGATGTCTCGGAGGATGAGGCCAAGGAGGCGGTGAATCGTCTGGCCAGGGAGGAGGGGATCTTCTGTGGACTGTCGGCGGGGGGAGCGGTGGCGGCAGCCTTGCGGTTGGCCAGGAGCATCCAGGAATCCGGGGTTATCGTTGTGATTTTGCCGGATCGGGGAGATCGTTATCTTTCCACGGATATTTTCCGTTGAATAGTTATTGGATGCCGGAGGAATCCGGCATCCAATGAAGGAATGATGATCAACCAGCCCGTTCTTTCATCTCGCTCCAAAGGGCGCGAAAGGCCTTTGCTTCGTCAGATTCCTTGGCAAAGGAGCAGACCGGCGAACGCTTGACCCCCATGGCCTCGATGACGGAAGAGTCGGGGATGATGTTTTTCATGAAAATGCTGTGTTTTTCCCGCACATTGTTGACCACCGCCCGATGAATGGGCTTGTCCATGTTGACCTGGTTGAAGAAGGGGATCACCCGCAACTTTTTGCTGCGATTGGCGGAGAGAAATTCCACCAAACGGTTGTAGGCCCGCAAGGAAAGGGTGGTGGGGATCAACGGCACCAGCAATACGTCGGCGATACGAAAAATTTGCTCAGCGGTTTGGGAAAGATTGGGGGGACAATCCAGAAAGAGGTTGTCATAATCCTTGGCCAAATGCTTGAGGGTTTTCTCGAAGGCGTGATCCGGCTTTTTCATGTCGTGGATTTCCACATCCAGCATGCGCAGGGAGATGTCAGCGGGCAACAGGTCCAGGTTGGGATAGCCGGTCATGCGCAAGGATTGGCCCACGTCGCCTTTGCCTTCCAACAATCCCTTGGCACCACCCTCCACCTTGGGTTTTACGCACATGTAATAACTGGTTCCCCCTTGAGGATCCAAATCCCAAATCAGGGTCCGGGCACCTTCCTGGGCAGAAAGATAGGCCAGATTGACGGCACAGGTGGTCTTACCTACCCCGCCTTTGATATTATAGGAAGCAAAAATCTTCATGGCATTTTTCCTCATAAGGCCCGATGAATCCGCCCAATCTGTCAGGTAAGCGGAGTGGATTGGAAATGTTGAGGGTCATAACGTAAGGCAAGAGCGGTTGAAAGGGAAGTATGGTTGGGACTATTCTACCGCCTCGTTGTCTGGATAGGGTTTATAACACATTCATCAGCAAATGGCAGGGGGGTAACATGCGCGTTGCCGTAGCTTATGCAGAAGCAAGTCGTCAAATGGTGCAGGAATTGGATATGGCCGATGGTTCCACCGCCCAGGATCTGATTCAACGCTCTGGTATTTTGGCCAAATTTCCCCAGATCGACCTGGGGGTGAACAAGGTGGGCATCTTTGGCAAACTCATCGCGTTGGATACGGTGTTGAACGATGGCGACCGGGTGGAAATTTATCGTCCCGCCATGGGCAAACCACCCAAGAAAGAACGTGGGGCCAAAGCCACCACCGAAGAAGATACTGAATGACCTGTACGGCTGAACCAGCCCAGGTAATTCAACGTTATCGACTACTGCTGGAATACAACGGCACCCGTTTTCGTGGCTGGCAACGACAGTTGGGCCATCCCACGGTGCAGGAGTCGCTGGAAACCGCCTTGGCCCGTCTGTGCGGCCATCAGGTGACGGTGACCGGGGCAGGCCGTACCGATACGGGGGTGCATGCATTGGGACAGGTGGCCCACTTTGATACCCACCGTCCCCGTCCGGCAGGGGAGTTGAAAAAGGCATTGAACGCCTTGACCCCCAAGGATGTGGCCGTGTTGGCGGTGGAGGAGGTGGATAGCCGGTTTCATGCCCGCTTTTCCGCCTGTTATCGGGAGTATCTGTATCGGTTGAACGACCGCCAGGAACCACCGGTGCTGGAGTTGGGCCGGGTTTGGCACTTGCATCAACGGGTGGATGCTGGGTTGATGAACCAGGCCGCCAGTTTGCTGTTGGGCCAGCACGATTTTACCGCCTTTCGCGCCGCCGGTTGCCAGGCCAAGAGTCCGGTGCGAGAGGTCAAGCTGGCAAGAGTCTCCCGCCAGGGCCACGAAATCCGCCTGGAGATCGGGGCCAACGCCTTTTTGCAACACATGGTGCGTAATATCATCGGCAGCCTGGTGATGGTGGGAAGAGGGGAGTGGAGCGTGGATCATTTTGGCAAGGTGCTGGCAGGAGGTGATCGCACCCGCGCCGGGGCCACCGCCCCGCCCCATGGTCTGTATTTTATGCGGGTGGACTATCCACCTTTGGAAGGATAACTTGGATGGATTGGATACAGGCCACCGTCCTGGCGTTGATTCAGGCGATTACCGAGTTTTTGCCCATCAGCTCCTCCGGTCACTTGATTTTGGCCCCCCATGTTTTTGGCTGGCAGGATCAAGGTTTGCTGTTTGATATCGCTGCCAATACAGGAACCTTGTTGGCGGTGTTGGTTTATTTTCGTGAGGATGTGGGGCGTTTGACCCAGGGTTTTGTGCGCACCCTGGCCAATCGCTCCCCCACCAGCGACCCGGACGGCTACCTGGCCTGGGCCGTGGGCTTTGCCACCATCCCGGCGGGTTTGGCTGGTTTGGCCTTTAAAAATCTCATCGAAGACTACGCCCGCTCTCCCGCCCTGGTAGCCACCACTTTGATTTTATTTGGTCTGTTGCTGGGGGTGGCCGATTTATGGGGCAAACGAGAAAAAATATTGGCCTCCATGACCTGGAGCCATGCCTTGTTGATTGGCGTCGGCCAGGCCCTGGCCTTGATCCCCGGCACCAGCCGATCCGGTATTACTCTGACGGTGGGTTTATTGTTGGGTTACAACCGGGAGGGAGCCGCCCGTTTTGCCTTTTATCTGGCCATTCCCATTGGTGTGTTGGCGGGAATTTTGGACATTCGGGATCTCATGCGTGCCCAGTTGTCCGCCCAGGATTGGCTGGCCATGGCCATCGGAGTGGGTGTTTCCGCCCTGGCGGGTTATCTGGTGATTCATCTATTGCTGGGCTGGGTGCGCAAGCACTCTCTCATGCCCTTTGTGGTCTATCGCCTACTCTTGGGAGCCGCCATTTTTGCCTTCCTGGTCTGATCCCCCTTGCACTTTCACCCCTGGAAGGCCATACTACCCAACCTCACCGCACGATGGGGCTGTAGCTCAGCTGGGAGAGCGCTAGAATCGCACTCTAGAGGTCAGGGGTTCGATCCCCCTCAGCTCCACCATTTAGTTTTTGAATAGTACTCTCAGCACCCAAACCGCCTCCCAGGGCGGTTTTTTGTTGGCAAAAATCCGCAATAATTCCAATGGTTACGACGTGGGGTGGCGTGGGGTGGTGTCCCGGCTCAGATCGGGGTACTGGCCGCCACGGCCATTTCTTGCCAAAATACCTCTCTCTGTCTCCGTGGCTCAGGACTTC
>JADFXB010000174.1 GCA_015233935.1 Magnetococcales bacterium
GACCAATGCAACCGCCGTGGCTGCCCTCTGCCACCACCTGGGGGTGGATGCCACAATCATCCAGGCGGGATTGAACGATTTTCAACCACCCGCCGGACGGGGTGCCCCCCTGGCTAGTACCATCGGTGCCTGGCAGGTTATCGACGATTGCTACAACGCCAATCCCGGCTCCATGCGGGCAGCTTTGCACAACCTGGCGGCAAAAAATGCCCCTGGCAGAAAATTGGCACTCTTGGGCGATATGCTGGAATTGGGAGAAACCGGCCCCCAACTCCACGCCCAACTGGCCGACGACATTATCAACGGCGGCGTAGACCAACTCTTCACCGCCGGTCCCCTGATGGCCAACCTCCATCAGGCCGTGTTGCAAAGGGGTTCCATCCCCTGCCACCACCAGGACGATCCTGCACAATGGTGCGGCCAACTGGTCCACCACCTGAAAGAAGGGGATATCATCCTGGTCAAAGGCTCCCGTGGTATGCGTCTGGAACGCCTGGTACGGGAAATCATCGGCAGCAGTTGAGTTTGGCAATCAGCACGCGAGGATGGAATGCTCTATCATCTCCTCTACCCACTATCCGGTTATTGGATAGGGTTTAATCTCTTTAAATACATTACCTTCCGCTCCATTGGGGCGGTATTGACGGCGTTACTCATCTCGTTTGTCATCGGTCCCTGGATGATCCGCACCCTGCAACGACTGCAAGGCAAAGGCGGACAACCCATTCGGGATGACGGACCCCAACGCCACCTGCTGGAGAAAAAAGGCACCCCCACCATGGGAGGCACTTTAATCCTGCTGGCCTTGCTGGTCTCCACCCTGTTGTGGAGCGATTTGTCCAATCGCTATGTGTGGGTGGTCCTTTTGTGCACCTTTGGTTTCGGAGCCATCGGCTTTTGGGACGATTATTTAAAAGTTTCAAAGCAAAATACCAAAGGGGTGCCTGGTAAAATCAGGTTGTTGTGGCAAATTCTCATCGTCACCGTGGCCGCTTGGCTGGTGTTGAAAACGGGTGGTGGCGGTGAATTGCGCTTCCCCCTCTTCAAAGAGTGGGTAGTCCAGATGGGGGTGCTCTACTATCCCTTCGCCATCCTGGTGGTGGTGGGGGCCGGTAACGCCGTCAACCTCACCGACGGCCTGGACGGTCTGGCCATTGGCCCTACCATCCTTACCGCCATGACCTTCGCCATCATCGCCTACATGTCGGGTCATGCCCACTTTGCCAACTATCTGGGTATCTCCTATGTGGTTGGCTCCGGTGAACTGGCAGTCTTCTGTAGTGCCCTGGTGGGGGCCGCATTGGGGTTTTTGTGGTTCAACACCTATCCGGCCCAGGTTTTCATGGGGGATGTGGGTTCGTTGGCCCTGGGCGCGGCGTTGGGTTCGGTGGCTCTGGTCACCCGCCACGAAATCGTCCTGGCCATCGTCGGCGGGGTCTTCGTGCTGGAAACCCTGTCGGTGATCATCCAGGTGGCCTCCTTCAAGCTGGTGGGCAGACGGGTCTTTCGCATGGCCCCCATTCACCACCACTTTGAACTCAAAGGCTGGGCAGAACCTAAAATTATCGTCCGATTCTGGATCATCTCGGTCATCCTGGCCTTGATCGGCCTGGCGACCTTGAAAATACGCTGACGAGGAGAGACAACCATGAGCAAACGGCCCATAGCCGTGGCAGGCCTCGGACGATCCGGTCTCGCCGCCGTGGAATTTCTCCTGGGGCAAGGACACCCGGTGCTGGCCTGCGACCAGAAAGCCTCTGGGCAGGCCATTGCCACCCTTCAAGCAATGCAGGGAGCCATCACCCTGGTGGCGGACGCCCTGCCAGCCGATGAACTGGCCCAGTGCGAGAGCATTTTACTCTCCCCCGGCATTCCCCGTCAGCACCCCGCCCTGGCAAAGGCCCTGGAAGCGGGTGTGCAGGTGATCAACGATATTGAGTGGCTGTATCGATCCACAAGAGATGCATCGCCCCTCTACATCGGCATCACCGGCACCAATGGCAAGTCCACCGTCACCACCATGGTGGGAATAATGGTGGAGGAAAGCGGCATCCCCAGTCGTACCGGCGGTAACCTGGGCCAGGCGGCCCTCTCCCTTTGGGCACCGGAAGTCAAAATATACGTGCTGGAACTCTCCTCCTTCCAGTTGGAGAGCATCGATACCTTCCAGGCCGGGGTTGGGACCATCATCAACCTGACACCCGACCACATGGATCGTTACGCCACCACCGAAGACTATCTGGCCGCCAAAGTCCGCTTGCTGGACAAGATGCAAGGCCAGGGCAAACCGGTGTTGATGGTGGATGATCCTCTCCTGGATCAACTTTGGCGAGAGCGTTTTCCCCACGCCATTCCCGTTTCCCTGCAACGGGTGGTGGCAGGCGGGGTCTACCTGCAAGATGGCATCCTCATGGACCATCTGGGAGAACAACCCCAAGGGATTCTACCCGCCGACCAGGTAAAAGCCGCCGGTTGGCACAATAAAATCAACGCCGCCATCGCCGCCGCAACCGCTTTGGCCGCCGGAATAGAACGCCAGCATGTGGCCCAGGTTTTGGCCACCTTTCCCGGCCTTACCCACCGCATGGAGCCGGTGCGTACCCTGGACGGGGTGGTGTGGTACAACGATTCCAAAGGAACCAATGTGGGGGCGGTCCTGCAATCCCTGCAATCCTTTGACAAAGGGGTGATCCTGATTGGTGGCGGACGGGACAAACACAGTGATTTTACCCCACTGGCTCCCTTGGTACGCCAACGGTGCAGCCGGGTGATCCTCATGGGAGAGGCCGCCAACGACATGGCCGCCGCCCTGAAAGAGACCGTTCCCATAGAACGGGTCAACAGCATGGTGGAGGCGGTCAACACCGCCCGCGCCCTGGCCAAACCAGGGGACGTGGTGCTGCTCTCGCCGGCTTGCGCCTCTTTTGACATGTTTGCCAACTTTGAAGATCGGGGCCACCAGTTCCGCCAAGCGGTGGAAGCCCTGCCGGAAGCACAAGGGTAGATGCCATGACCATGGCAGCACGAAAAAGCGATACACCACGTAGCGGACCCGACCTGGTCATTGCGGCCATCGCCCTCTGCCTGGTGGTGTTGGGACTGGTGATGGTCTACTCCGCCTCCAGCCCTTTGGCCCTGCGCCGGTTTAACGATCCTGCCCACTTTGCCTTGCGCAACGGGGTCTACGCCCTGCTGGGTTTGATCATCATGGCAGCCTTGAGCAAAATGCCACTGGAAACCATTCGCAAAATGGGAACCATAGCTTTTATACCGGCACTCATTCTGCTGTTTTTGGTGTTAATCCCCGGCATCGGTCATGAAACCAACGGGGCACGCCGCTGGATTCGACTGGGATTTCTCACCATCCAACCGTCGGAACCATTTAAGGTGATCTTGATCCTCTGGCTGGCCAACTTTCTGGCGGTATCGCCGGAACGGGCCATGCGCTTCAAGGGGGGTATCTTTCCCCTCATGTGGCTGTTTGCCATCGTGGCCGCCTTGTTGCTGGCGGAACCCGACTTTGGCTCCACCCTGATGGTGGGAACCATCATGATGGGAATGATTTTTGTGGCCGGGATTCCGTTTATCTGGATCGCCACCCTTTTAATGATGGCGGTCCCGGCAGCCGCCGTTGCGGTGATCTCCGCTCCCTATCGACTCAAACGGGTGACCTCCTTCATGGACCCCTGGGACGATCCCCGCAACTCCGACTTTCAACTGGTGCAATCCCTGCTCTCTTTCGGCAATGGCGGGGTGAGCGGACTGGGATTGGGGGAAGGACGGCAAAAACAGTTTTATCTGCCCGAATCCCATACCGACTTTATCCTGGCGGTAATCGGTGAAGAGTTGGGATTGATATGGGTGGTGGCCCTGCTCTTGTTGTTTGCCCTGCTGGTCTGGCGGGGATTGCAAGTGGCACGGCAAGCGACGGATCGCTTTGCCTGTCTGGCAGCCACAGGAATCACGGTTTGGATCGGTACCCAGGCCATCGCCAATGCAGGAGTGGTTATGGGACTGTTACCACCCAAGGGGTTGACCTTACCCATGGTGAGCTATGGCGGCTCCTCCCTGATGGTGACCTTGACGGCCATGGGTCTACTGATGGCCTTTTCCCGGCCCCACGACACCAGTAAACGGGCCATGGCCTCCAGGGAGGCTGCCACATGAGCGAGGCACCACGGTTACTCATCGCGGGCGGGGGAACGGGGGGACATCTGTTTCCTGGCCTGGCCGTGGCGGATGCCTGGCAGCAAGCGGGTGGAGAAACCCTGTTTGTAGGTACACCCCACGGTCTGGAAGCCCGACTGCTTCCTGCTCAAGGCAGAGCTTTAGCCCTCTTGCAGGTGGGAAAATTAAAAGGCGGCGGCATCAAAGGTCGTTTATTCACCCTGCTGGGTTTGCCCCTGGCCTTATGGCAGGCATGGCAGATCGTCCGCACCTTTCGTCCCCAGGTGGTGTTGGGGGTGGGGGGTTATGCCTCAGCCCCTGCGGTGGTAGCCGCCTGGCTGGCGGGTATACCGGTGGCCTTGCACGAACAAAACGCCCTGCCAGGAATGACCAATCGTTGGCTGGGACGCCTGGCCCAAAAAATATTCATCAGTTTTCCCCAAGCTGCTGCTTGGTTTGGCCATAAACACAGTTTTACCGGCAATCCAGTCCGGCAGGCCCTGCTGCAACCCAAAGGTGAAAAAACGGGTGAACAACCCTTTCACCTGCT
The DNA here is from genome assembly GCA_015233935.1 of Magnetococcales bacterium. Classification (GTDB taxonomy): domain Bacteria; phylum Pseudomonadota; class Magnetococcia; order Magnetococcales; family JADFXB01; genus JADFXB01. The sequence goes on from JADFXB010000174.1 coordinate 4,718, forward strand.
GGTTTTCGGCGGCAGCCTGGGAGCCTCCGTCTTCAGTCAGGTGGTTCCCCCAGCGGTCAAACAACTCCACACGGAAGGGGTGGTCCTGAAAATCACCCAACAAGCCCGTCAGGAGGATTTGGCCGCCTTGGCCGAATTTTACCGGCAAGCCGGTGTGGATGGTGAAGTCACCTCCTTCATCGAGGATATGGCCACCGCCTATCACGCCAGTGACCTGGTGATCTGTCGCGCCGGGGCCACTTCCATCGCCGAATTGGCGGCTTTGGGCAAGGCAGCCTTGCTGGTGCCTTACCCTCATGCGGCAGACGACCACCAAACCGCCAATGGCCAAGCCTGGGCGGCCACCGGTGGCGGTTGGATGGTCCCCCAACAGGCGTTTACCGTCCCCTGGCTGGTGGACTTTTTACGGCACTGGGCAACAAACAGGGACTCCCTGCCCCAAGAGGGGGCCAAGGCCAAACAACTGGCCAATCCCAACGCGGCCCAGGTGATGGCTGAACAACTGCGGCTGATGGCCGCCAAGGATTGAAGCATGTACAGCCGCATTCGCAATATTCACTTTATCGGCATCGGCGGCATCGGCATGAGCGGAATTGCCGAAGTGCTGTTGAATTTGGGATACCATGTACGGGGTTCCGACCTCTCCCGCAACGCCAGTGTCAAACGGCTGGAATCTTTGGGAGCACGGGTTTTTCAAGGTCATCATGGGGACAATGTGGCCGATGCCCATGTGGTGGTCCACTCCTCTGCCGTCAAACGGGACAACCCGGAAATGGTGGAAGCCCGCCGTCGCCGCATTCCGGTGGTGCCACGGGCGGAAATGCTGGCGGAACTCATGCGCTTTAAATATGGCATTGCCATCGCGGGCACCCATGGCAAGACCACCACCACCTCTTTGATCGCCACCGTTCTGTCTGGGGCGGGCATGGATCCCACGGTGGTCAATGGGGGCATCGTCAAGGCCTTTGCCAGCAATGCCCGGCTGGGACAGGGACAGTTTTTGGTCACCGAAGCGGATGAGAGCGATGGATCCTTTGTGAAGCTCAATCCCACCATTGCGGTGGTGACCAATATGGATCCAGAACACATGGAACATTATGGGGAATTTCAGGCGGTGCGGGATGCCTTCCACCAGTTTGTAGCCAAAATTCCCTTCTATGGCCTGGCCGTCTTATGCCACGACCACCCGGAGAGTGCCGCTTTGCATGGTCGTCTCGATGGACGACGGGTGGTGACCTACGGATTGGAAGCAGGGGCTGATTACCGGGCGGTGGCCATCCGGTTGGAAAATGGCAAGACCCACTTTCGGGTGGTGTGTCGGGCTGCCTTGGGGGAGCCGGATCAGGAATTGGGTGAATTGCGCCTTTCCCTGCTGGGACGCCACAATGTGGCCAATGCCCTGGCAGCGGTGGCGGTGGCCAGGGAACTGGATATTCCCTGGGGTCAATTGGCCGCCTCCCTGGAACATTTTGAAGGGGTGCATCGCCGCTTTGATGTATTGCTGGATTGTCCGGAGCGCATGGTGGTAGACGACTATGCCCACCATCCGGTGGAAATTCGCGCCACCCTGGCAGCCGCCCGGGAAGGATTGGGGGCCACCCGCCGTTTGGTGGCGGTCTTTCAACCCCACCGTTATTCACGGGTGTGGTCCTTGCGGGATACCTTCTGCCAGGCCTTTCGAGATACGGATGTGGTGTTGGTGGAACCCATTTATCCAGCAGGGGAGAAACC
>JADFXB010000175.1 GCA_015233935.1 Magnetococcales bacterium
CTTGCGGGAACTCTGCCAACGGCTGCCCATGAGCACCGTCATCTTCAGCGGAAGATGGCCACGGGCACGATTGTTTGCCGATCACCTTTTGACTTTGCAGCAGGGTAAGTTGCTCCCTGCGGATGACCCATCATGAATCTTTCCCTCCACACCAATCTCTTGGCCACCGCCATCACCGATGCCCCTTCGCCGGGAGAACCGGTCCACCACTCCACAGTCCTTGCCAATGGTCTTTTGGTGGTCTCCTTTCCCATGCCCTGGCTGCATGAAGTGGGGGCGGTCCTCTATGTGCGGGCGGGCAGTCGGTTTGAGCGGGAGGAGGAGGCGGGCATTGCCCATTTTCTGGAGCATATGTTTTTCAAGGGCACCCATCGCATCCCCGATGCCACCGCCCTGCATGCCGCCTTGGAAGCCATGGCTGCCGATATGAATGCGGCCACCGGTCCTGAAAGCAACGCCTATTGGATCTCCCTGCCACCGGAACATTTGGAAAGGGGATTTTTCACCTTTTGCGAAATGTTCACCCAGCCTGCCTTCACCGGCATGGATATGGAACGCAACGTGGTTTTGGCGGAAATGCGGGAGGATGAAAACGATCAGGGGGAGGTGATCAACTCCAGTGTGCTGGCAGGGACCCGTTTGTGGCCGGGTCATCCCCTCTCCCGCTCGGTGTTGGGCAATCGGGAGAGTATTGAACGCATCCAGGTGGGAATGCTCCATGATTATATGGCCCGCCACTATTTGGGCAATACCATGGCGGTGGCCTTTCATGGACCTATTGACCATGAAGAAGCGGTGCGCCTGGCCCAGAAGGCACTGGGTGGTTTTCCACGGGGAGAAGCGGCCAAAACCACCGTCCCCCCGGCCATGCCCGCCGGTCCCCACTGGTTGGCCACCAACGACAAGGCAGCCCAGCTCTCCCTCTCCCTCTATTTTCGCACCGGCGGCTATGCCATGCCCGAATTGCACGCCTTGAGTGGCATTCGCCGTCTGCTGGACGATGGTTTTGCCTCCCGCTTGCAGGCCATTATTCGGGAAAAGTTGGGCTTGGTTTATGATATTTGGGCCACCATGAGTGTTACCACCGATAGCGGGGCCTTTGAAGTTGGAGCATCGGTCTCACCCGCCAATTTACCACGGGTTTTTTTGGCCATCCTCCAGGCCCTGGTGGATGTGGAATCGGTTCCTCCTGGTCAGGAAGAGTGGCATCGTCTGATGACCCGTTGGCGCGCTTCTTTGGCCTCGACTCTGGATCACCCCATGGAGTTGGCGGAACGTTATGTGGCGGACCGTCTCTTTGATAGCATGGAATCCATCACCACCACCTGGCAGCAGGTGGCTGCATTATCGCCCCAGGAGTTGTCCAGGGTGGCGGGGGAGGTTTTTCGCCCGCAAAACATGGTGGTGGTCTTGATCGGTCCCCAGGCCAAACAAAATTTGGGGACGTTGAAGTCTCTGCTGGCCAAGTCGGCCTGGGGACGCCCATCCTGATACGGAAATTTGGCAACCAAGATGCAAACTGAGTCCATTCATATTATTGGTGGCGGGCTGGCCGGTTCGGAAGCGGCCTGGCAATTGGCCAAACGGGGCTGGCAGGTCAATCTTTATGAAATGCGCCCCCATACCAACACCCCGGCCCACCAGACCGATCATTGCGGTGAACTGGTTTGTTCCAACTCCCTGCGCTCCGATGATCCCCTCTATAATGCAGTGGGCTTGTTGCACCATGAGTTGCGTCTTGGGCAAAGTCTTATCATGGCAGCGGCGGATGAACATCGGGTTCCGGCGGGTTCGGCTTTGGCCGTGGATCGGCATGAATTTTCCCGCACCATCACTCAACGCCTGACCCAACATCCTTTGATCCATCTTCACCGTCAGGAAATGCTCACCCCTCCTGAAGAAGGTTGGACCATTGTTGCCAGCGGTCCCCTCACCACTGATCCTCTGGCGGCCTGGATTGAAGAGCGGGTGGGACAAAAGCGGCTGGCCTTTTACGATGCCATCGCCCCTATAGTCCATGGGGAGTCCATCGATTTTTCCAAGGCCTGGCGGCAATCCCGCTATAATCGGGACAGTGGGGATGAGCAGGAGGGGGATTACATCAACTGCCCGTTGAACAAGGAAGAGTATCAACAGTTTATTGAGGAGTTGACCACTGCTGATCCCATTCCCGCCAAATCTTTTGAAAAAATTCCCTATTTTGAGGGGTGCATGCCCATTGAAGAGATGGCGCGGCGGGGATTTCACACCTTGCGCTTTGGTCCCATGAAGCCGGTGGGGCTGAACAATCCCCATGAGGGGGGCCGACGCCCGTGGGCGGCGGTGCAATTGCGCCAGGATAATCTGGCGGGCAGCCTGTGGAACATGGTGGGATTTCAAACCCGTTTGCCCTGGCCCCAGCAGCAACGTATCTTTCGTACCATTCCCGGTCTGGAGCAGGCGGAATTTATGCGTTTGGGTGCCCTGCATCGCAACACCTTCATCCAAAGCCCCCAGGTGTTGAACCCTTGGTTGCAGTTGCATCAGCAACCCAAGATTCTATTTGCAGGCCAGATTACCGGTGTGGAAGGTTATGTGGAATCCACCGCTTGCGGCTGGCTGGCGGCCCTGTTTTTGACACAATTAATGTGTGAAAAACAACCTCTCCTTCCCCCCAACACCACCGCCATGGGGGCATTGCTTTCCCATTTACGAGGTGACCATTCCTTGACGGGTTTTCAGCCCATGAATGTCAATTTTGGCCTCTTTCCCCCTTTGGAGACCACTTTGAGCGGTCGTGAACGAAAAGTTGCCCTGGCCAAACGGGGACAAAGTGATTTTTTTTCCTGGCTTCAAGAAGTTGAAAAATAAAAAATTTTATTGGCAAAGGCAACCTTGTTAACTTTTATTAGGGATTCCTTTATTAGAAAATCCTTGATTCTTTTGCCAAGAATGAGAATACTCCGTGCTTTGATGTACTCGACGTAGCATTTCACACCGAAAAAAAGGAGTGCAGCCACCCGACCAGGGCTGGTCATTCTGGGTTGGCCTGCAACTTGCGTTACTCCCCGTCCAGCATACCCATGTTTTGGTTGGCAGACACCAGGGGAAAGCGTATCCAACTTTCCAGTGCCTTTATATCGACGTGTTTAAACGGTGCCGGGAAGAGCAGTACCAATCAGGTTAAGCAATTCCAGTCTACGGACACCCAGACAGGATGAGGTGGTGATGGAGATCGGTCAGCAACAAGAAGATCAAGCTGTTTCTGTTGTCCAGCAGTCGGGCAACACAGGCAAAGCCCGACCCAAATATGTCAAACGTTCCCTGGCATTGACACTGGTGGGGGTATTTCTTCTTCATTCCTTCCTTGGAAACAATGGTTCGGAAGCGCGGACCGTGGATCATTACGGGATCAACAATCCCCCGGTTCCCGTGATCAAACCTCTGGAGGCTCCCAAGCCCCAGGCGGTGGAAAGTCGGGAGATTGTTGTCAAGTCAGTGAGCAAGCCAGCTTTTCAGATAGTAGACGGGGCGGTTCGCAAGGGGGACTCCCTGGTTTCCCTGATGAATCGTTATGGAGTGGGCCATAGTGTGGCCATGGCTCTGGCGGTGGATTTGAAAAAACACTCCCGTATTGCCAGGGAAATGCAGATTGGCGATGCGGTCAAGCTGGCTTTTGACAACAAAAAGAATCTTTTGGCCTTTGGTTACCAGGTGGATGCCAAACGCATCCTGTTGGTGACGGTGGCCAAGGAGGATGAATTTATTGTCCGTAATGTGAACTATGGCCTGAACGAGTTGAACCAGCAGAAGCTGGCCCAACTTTTCCCCGTGGTTGCCAAGCAGGCGGAAGAGACCCTGGTGGAAGAGGTGGTTGTCAAGACCACCCCCGCCATGGAAAACAAGCCTGTCGTCAAAGTTGAGCCGGTGGTGGCAAAGGAAGAGGCGGACAACAAGCCTGTTGCCGTCAAGGCCGGCGAGGGGGAAGTTGCTCAAAAGCTCAATGCCATGGTGAACACTGGATCGGCCAACATTGTGGAAGTGAAGGTTCGCAAAGGGGATGGCCTGGCTGACTTATTGGCCCGTAACAGTGTCTCCCAGGAGACCACCATGGCCATCGCCAAGGCGGCCAAGCCGGTCTATGATCTGGCCTCCCAGTTGACCCCAGGCAAGACCATTAATCTGGCCGTGGGTGAAGAAGGCGGTCTCATGGGGTTGAGCTATGCGGTGGATCCGGAACACACCTTTTGGCTGGTGCGTCTGGCCAAGGATGGGACCATCACTGCTGCTGAGGAAACCAAGCGATTTGTTCCCCAACTGGAGAAAAAAGAGCTGGATGCCCGCCCCACGGTGGTGAGTGTCACCATTCGCAGCAGCCTGTTCGAGGATGGTCGCAAGGCGGGTTTGTCCCACACCAACCTGGTCAAGTTGGCGGGTTTGTTTGAATGGGATGTGGACTTTGCCAAGGATATTCAACCTGGCGACCGTTTCAAGGTGGTTTTCGAGGAAATGTACCACAAGGGCAAGCAGGTGAAAGAGGGGGTGATCCTGGCGGCGGAATTTGTCAACCAGGGCAAGGTTTACCGGGTCTTTCGCTATTCCGATCCTTCCGGCAAGGTGGGTTATTTCACCCCTGAAGGCAACAGCATTCGTCGGATGTTCATCAAGGCCCCCATGGACATTACCCGTATTTCTTCGGGATTTTCCTCCAACCGCAAGCACCCCATTCTTGGTTACAACCGTGCCCACAAGGGTGTGGATTATGCCGCTCCTTCTGGAACCCCTGTACGTTCGTCGGGTGACGGGGTGGTGGAGTCGGTGGGTCCCCGTGGAGCCTTTGGCAATTTAATCGTTGTGCGTCACAACTCCACTTACAGCACAGCTTATGCCCACTTGAGCAAATTTGAGGCGGGCATCAAGGCGGGATCCCATGTAACCCAGGGCCAGGTGATTGGTCGTGTGGGAACCACCGGAATTTCCACGGGTCCCCATCTTCATTATGAGGTGCGGGTCAAAGGTGAGGCGGTCAATCCCTTGTCCATCAAGCCCTCGTTTGCTGATTCGGTGGACCGCAAGCATATGGCTGGCTTCAAGAAGAATGCCAACTCCTATGTGGCCATGCTGGAGGGAGGTTCTTCCGTGGTGGCCAAAGCAACGACAGGTCGTAAATAAAAGTTTATGGATCTCTCCCCGGACGATCCATCGTCCGGGGATTTCCTTCTTCTTCCTCCCCATGCAGGTAACCTTCCTTGATCCCATTTTTCCTTTCGCTGGTTCGGCTGGTCACATATTATTTACAATCTGAATGGAGAAAAAGCTGGCTCGTGGGGGCAATCCCTTACTGGAACGCCAAAGCCTCCTTATTTTTCCCTACTCTTGGAAAAATAGGTCATTTGACCCATTTAAGAAAAAAATGTGGTGAGGCTCATATTTTGATTAAATATTCCCCTTCAATCTGCTAAGCTAAACTTGTCATGTTTGAAAGATGGATGAATACAACAGCTTCTTCTGGAACGCCCTTCCTTACTGCACCTTGGTTCAGGTTGGGGGTGATAGGAATCTTGGTGTGGCTTTTAAGCGGTTGTGCTACCGTTCCTCCCAGTCGCATTGAGGATGCTTGTGTTATCTTCCAGGAAAAAAGTGACTGGTATGATTATGCCAAAAAGAGCCAGGACAAATGGGGCGTTCCCGTTTCCCTGCAGTTGGCCATTATTCATCAAGAGTCTCACTTCAAGTATGACGCCAAACCTCCCAGAGACAAACTCTTCTGGTTTATCCCCTGGACTCGTGCCTCTTCCGCGTTCGGGTATGCCCAGGTTAAAGATGAAACCTGGGAGTGGTACTTGCAAAAAACCGGTCGCAAAAATGCCGATCGTGATGATTTTGAAGACGTTGTGGATTTTATCGGCTGGTATGGCCAAACGAGCCAGCAACTCTTGGGAATTCGCAAAGATGATGCCTACTCCCAATACTTGGCCTACCACGAAGGTCACAACGGTTTTCGAGAAGGAAACCACCTGAAAAAGCGGTGGTTGATTAAGGTCGCGGAAAAGGTGAATCAGATGGCGGTGCAGTATCAGGAACAACTGGTCCGCTGCCGGGATAAACTGGAAAGACGATGGCGATTTTGGCCTTTCTGGTAACTTATCCCCGCAGGGAAACAGGGTCCGTTCTCGTAAGTTCCCCTGATCGTGCGTATTGGCGAAGTGTGTCATGTTTGAGGAGTGTTTTCGATGCTGAAGAAGATTTTTGTTGGTAACCTGCCGTTCACCTCCACGGAGGCTGATTTGCGCAGCCTGTTTGAACAACACGGAAATGTGCAGTCGGTGAAACTGATCACCAACCGGGACACAGGACAGTCCAGGGGATTTGGCTTCATTGAGATGGAAGGAGCCGAAGCAGACAATGCCATGGAAGCCCTGGA
>JADFXB010000176.1 GCA_015233935.1 Magnetococcales bacterium
ATTAGTGGCGGTGAAGGCAATGTAAGTGATATTGGTCGTACTGGAACGGGCCGACATCTGGGCAGCCAACAGCTCTTCTGTACCCACCTCACCACCATCTTCGAGTTCCTGAAGCTCTTCGACAGAGAGTACCTGCTTGAGCTTGGCCGCCGAGGTGCCGGTTTGGGAGGAGTGCGCCTCATCAGCGATGACCGCGAATCGTTTTCCCTTGGTGGCGGCCAACTCCTGAACCATGGCCAAAGCGAAGGGGAAGGTCTGGATGGTGCAGACCACGATTTTTTTGCCGCTGGAAAGAACCTCGGCCAGTTCACTGCTCTTGCTTTGATGTTCACCGGTAATGCTGGCCACCACCCCGGAGGTACGCTCGAAGCCGTCAATCGCTTCCCGCAATTGGGCATCCAGCACGGTTCTATCACTTACCACCAATACCGAATCGAAAAGTTTGGTGTGCTGTTCGCTGTGCAGCTCGGCCAGGAAGTGAGCCGTCCAAGCAATGGAGTTGGTCTTTCCTGAACCAGCCGAATGCTGAATCAGATATTTTTCACCCGGTGGCCCGGCCAGCACCGAGGCCACCAGTTGCCGGGTGACATCGAGTTGATGGTAGCGGGGAAAAATCAGGTCGGAAATTTTCTTTTTGCTGTCCTTCCTGGCCACGATGTATCGCCCCAGAATCTCCAGCCAGGAATCAACTGCCCACACCTCTTCCCAAAGGTAAGCGGTGCGATGGCCGTTTGGATTGAGAGGATTCCCTTTTCCGCCACCATCACCCTTGTTGAAGGGCAGGAATCGGGTCTGTGGACCTTGCAGCTTGGTGGTCATCCTGACTTCGGAGTTGCTGACCGCGAAATGAACCAACGCACCACGGGGAAAATCCAGCAAAGGTTCGCTGCTTCCCTGACCCTTGGGACGGGGATTGCGGTCAAAGCGGTACTGGTCCACCGCATCGTCCACCGATTGGGTGAAGTCGCTCTTCAACTCGACGGTTGCCACCGGCAGACCGTTCAAAAACAGCACCAAATCCAGACAGTTCTCGTTGTGGGTCGAGTAGCGCACCTGACGCACCACCCGCAAACGATTGGCCTGATAGCGGCTTTGCAGTTCAGGATTCATCGCCAAAGCGGGTTTGAACTGAGCCAGCTTCAACGGTTGACGCAATCCCAGCAACTCCACCCCGTGACGCACCAGTTCCAGGGTTCCCCGGTCATCCAACTGTTTGCGGATACGGTCCAACAAGGTGGTCTCGGCGGATGCACCGTGATTTTTCAGCAGAGCGTCCCACGCCTTGGGCTGGGTCTGTTGTACCCAGGCCAGAAGGTCAGAGGGAAACAGAGCGCGGTTCCGGTCGTAGTGACTGGCATCCCCTTCAGCGTAGAGCCATCCATGGGCGGCCAAGTGGTTACAGATGTCGTTCTCGAACTCGATTTCCCGATGAAGAGTCATGCCGCCTCCTGGTCCACCAGTCCACGCACATCGATTTTGCCGGTCACGGCAGCAGATATGAGAGCGGAGCGGCGTTCTTTCAATAGCTCGATGGCGCGTTGAGCCTCTGCGGTGAGGGTGTCGAGTTTGGTGGTTTGTTGGTCGAGGTAGGCGACAATGGCGGATTGTTCAGGTAGGGGAGGAACAGCAATAACGATGTTTGATAGTGTGCCAATATTGATGGTGTCCATTGTTCCTCCACGACTAAGAGCAGAAAATTGCTCAAAAACGATAGCGCAACGCAACACCGACGATAAGAAGAAAGGAGTTATAGATTGATTTGTTCGGAGCCTTATCAAGCGAGGATTAATAATTCCTGGTTCGATATTGGCGGGTACAGTGGCAATTTTCCCAAAAGTGCCAACGCAACTAATTAGAATATCACCAGATTGCACTTCGTATTCGCGCATCAACTCAAATTGTTGCTCAGAAATATAATAATCACCAATATTAAAATCACAGGGTATCACTTGCTCCTGACCATATACACGGAAACCTGACAAAGCGTACATGTCTTTAGTTAACGCCGAACCAAAAGGACCAGCCTTGATATTGCTTGACAAATATTTCAGGGGAACTACCCCCCAATGCTCCGGCACCTCCCCCAGCCATTCAATCCCGCTATCCTTCATCGGGGCGTTGGGGTTGAGTCCCTTGGTCACGGCGTGGGAAATGACCGCTTGGCGTTTCTCTTTCAGTAGGACAATCAGCTTTTCCTGCTCGGCCACCAGGGCATCGATTTTTCCCGTCTCGTGGTCGAGGAAGGTGGCGATGGCGGATTGTTCGCTTTGAGGAGGCAATGCAATACTTAACTCTTTAACAATGCTAGAATTTAGACCATGCATGATAGAACCCTTGCCAAACAACTGAACCTGATGTTTGACATACATGGATTCATCAATTAGCAACTTCAAGAAATTGGAATAAATTTGATTATTTACCCTCATGCGCAGCAAGTGAGAATCTATAATTCCTTGAAGAATATTTATTGGTGCAACGCAACATCTACCGCTGGTTCCCATCATTGTTATTAATACGTCGCCAGGGATAATTTCGTATACTTTAAGCTCAGCAAACTTTTTAACTGAAACATAACGGGAACCAATAGAAAAATTGTCACAAATAACATTCTCTTGCCCATAAACTTTAAATGGCCCGTCATCATCAAGCATATCAGATGTAAGTTGACTGCCAAATGGACCAATTTTCATGCCATTATAGCTATCCAACAAGAGATATCGCAGTCGCTTTACTTCCCAATGCCCCGGCATCTCCCCCAGCCACTCCACCCCGGAGTCTTTGTAGTCTGGATACCTTGGAAAGCTCATCGCATCACCTCGGTCAACATGGTCTGAATCCTTCCCACCACCTCTTTAAGGTCGGCATCGATGGCTTCCAGCGAACGAGGCGGCTGGAACACATAAAAATACCGGTTGAACGAGATTTCATAGCCGATTTTGGTCTTGTCGTGGTCAATCCAGGCATCGGAAGCGTGGGGAAGCACCTCCCGTTTGAAATAAACCTCCACATTCTCGCTCAAGGGCACATTCTCGGTATCCCGCAATTTGGCATCCGGTTGTGGTTTGCCTTTTTGCTTACCTTTCTGCCCCAGCACAATCTTGCCCGCCTCATCCCGTTCCGGTCGCTCCACGGTGATGGTCCTGTACCCGAAATCGGTATTGGGAAAGATGCGGCTGATGGGTTTGCCGTCCTGTTCCGCTTCGGTGAAGGAACCGAACAGCCGGGTGATGGCCTCAATGTGTTCGTCCGACAGCTCTTTGCGCTTGGAACCCAGGCTCTTGCGCATCTTCTGCCACATGCCGCTGGCATCAATCAACTGCACCTTGCCCTTTCTTTGGGCGGGCTTGCGGTTGCTGACAATCCAGATGTAAGTCGAAATCCCTGTGTTGTAGAACATGTCGGTGGGCAGACCAATGATGGCTTCCAAGAGGTCGTTCTCCAACACATACCGCCGGATTTCACTCTCGCCACTGCCCGCCCCGCCGGTGAACAAGGGCGAACCATTCAACACAATGCCAAACCGCGAACCACCATCGGCCACCGGACGCATCTTCGAGATAAGATGCAACAAAAACAGCATGGAACCATCCGACACACGAGGCAGACCCGGACCGAATCTGCCGTTGTACCCCTGGCTCTCGTGTTCCTTGCGCACCTCTTTTTCCACCTTCTTCCATTCCACCCCGAACGGGGGATTGGAAAGCATGTAATCGAACTTCTTGTGCGGGTGACCATCCTCGGAAAGGGTGTTGCCAAAGATGACGTTGGAAACATCCTGACCCTTGATGAGCATATCCGCCTTGCAGATGGCGTAGGACTCCGGGTTAAGTTCCTGACCGAATACCGTCAACCGGGCCTGGGGGTTGTGTTCCTCCAGGTATTCACCAGCGATGGAGAGCATCCCACCTGTACCTGCCGTGGGGTCATAGAGGGTCCGTACCACCCCAGGAGTGGCCAACACTTGGTCATCCTCGATGAAGAGCAGATTCACCATCAACCGAATCACTTCACGCGGGGTGAAGTGTTCCCCAGCGGTTTCGTTGGACAGCTCGGCAAAGCGGCGAATCAACTCCTCGAAGACCAAACCCATTTGATAATTGCTGACCGACTCCGGGTGCAAATCGAACCCGGCGAACTTTTCTACCACCTGATAGAGCAACCCGGCCTTGGACAACCGCTCCACCTGGGTATGGAACTCGAACCGCTCGAACACATCCCGCACCGCTGGGGAGAATCCGTTGAGATAGCTATATAAATTCTCCTTGATGTGGTCCGAATCCCCCTTCAAGCGGGTCATATCCATCGGCGAGATGTTGCAGAAGCTCTGCCCCGCCTTCCGCAACACGAAGGGTTCCGGGTTGATGCCCATTTGCAACTTCTGGGCATGTTCCGCCAATACAGCGGCTTTGGTGGATGCCAGGACGCAATCCAGACGCCGCAGCACCGTCATAGGAAGGATGACCCGGCCATACTCGGCCTGTTTGTAATCACCCCGCAGCAGGTCAGCGACGGACCAGACCAGGGCGGAAAGGGATTGTTGATTCATGAGACTGTTCCAGCGAAATGGTTGATTTGGGAAAGCAAATGATTTTACCGAAGGCCGCGTGTCAAGTCTATGCACCATCGGGAAAATCTCTTCCGCGAGTGAGGATTCATGGGGCTTTTGAACCGCTTGGGGGCGCAGCACCAATAATCCGATAGACTAACGCAACCGAGATGCCAGACATCTTGGCTGCATCCACCTTAGAGCCCCCTTGAGCAACCAACTCCAGCACCTGTTGAGATTGGGCTCTGGCGGTTGGTTTTCGATGACGAGGAATGGAAAGCAGTTTGCTTCGTGGCGAGGCGCAAGATTGTCCAAAACCAACCACCCACCCTGAACGAAATGCTTCGGATCGTTGCCGGATTTGGCGGGTTCATCAGGCGAAAAAGGATGGCTTTCCAGGACCGAAGACGCTTTGGATAGGACTACAAAGGGTCCATGACTTAGCTTTAGCCATACAGTGCCAGAAAGAGATGGACGTTTAAAACGTGGGTAACGATGTGTCCTTACCACCCCATTTCAATCGGCTTTATATTTATTATTCTCTCAAAATCATTCCCAATGCCGACATATTGAAATCTATTCTCCGATAATCCGATGTAATGGGGTGACCTCCTCAACAAACCGTTGTTTGACATAGTGGTCAGTCATTTGTCGTGTAGAATGACCAGCCAATAATTGTGTATTCTGATTCCCCATTCTTTCATTGTCCGTAAGGGCTTTAGCTCTGATATCGTGAAAGTGAAAATCTTTAACACCAGCTTTCAGAACCGATCTTCGGAACATTGAACTGAAACCATAATAGGTATACGGTTTACCTCCACGTCCAAAAAATAGATAGATACTGTTGATGTTATTATCTTGTTTGCGAATTCGATCAACAATCACTTTTAGTTCTGGTGTCCATTTGATCAATAATTTTTTCTTTGTTGAATTTTTTGTCTTTCCTGGAATAATGAAAACTCCATCATCTCCCAGATCAGTCAACTTAACATTAAGGATGTCTCCAATCCTTTGTGCAGTCAAATATGCAAAATCCATTATGTTCTTAACAGTCTCATTGGATACAGATTTAACAGCACTGAATTCTTCATCAGTGATATATCTATCTCGTTCTGGTGGTTTTTCCATTTTTACTTCTTTGCACGGGTTTCTTTCTACAATACCCCACTCAATCGCTTTAGTGAAAATGTGAGAAAGTAACGCTTTTTCTTGCCTTGCCCCTACAAGAGAATTTATTTTTCTTTTATCAATATAACGGTAAATGTGAGTTGGTTTGATATCGATTGGACGCATTTTTCCAAAAACAGCTTGAAGGGGTTTGATTTGACGGAGATTATCATTGAAGGAACGAGGACTCTTTTTCGGAGCCACATCCTCCATATATCGATTCATCACCTCAACCATACTCCCACGGATGGTTTGATGTTGTTCGCTAAGCTTTACCCAAAGTGCTTTAGATTCAGTGTTCCATTCGGTTCCTAACCGTTTCCATTTGTTGCTATGGTCAACATAATAGATCGCCCCATGTTTTTGATAGACCCTATTGGGAAGGTGGTGATCTGTTTTTCTGGTGTTAGTCATATTGCCCCCAAATCTGGTTCTGTTGCATATGGTGAATTAATCAAACTGTTGTTTGAAATATTCAGATGAGTCTTTTTAAGATATTCTCTTGAAACAATGGGATACCCATACCTA
>JADFXB010000177.1 GCA_015233935.1 Magnetococcales bacterium
CGCAATCCAGAAGAGGGGGAAGAGTATACTGCCCGTGAGGATACCAGCCCCCGGCGCGTCCCCCGCCAGGAGGATGAAAGCCAACGCAGTCGGGATGCCCGTTTACGGTGGATTGCCGGTCGCTTGTCGGAATAACCCCCTACCCGGAACCTTATCATGATGGATGGCAACCTGGCCCAGGTGTTGGAACGGGAACTGAACAAGGCGGGCAAACCCTATCTCACCCTCTCTGCCCTTAAGCGCAACACCTCTTTTTGCCGACTGTTGAACGTGGATGGCAAGGCAACCAACACTTCGGTGGCGGGCAAGTTGCGTCCCCTGTTGCCGGATGGGTTGGAAATCCGCACTGGAGCGGGCATCCTCTATCTTTGCCGAAAGATTGGGGTGGAGGCCTTGATTCTGGACAAGATGCAACGACAAAAAGGGGGGGCTGGTTCCAAAGGCATCCTCCGCTATTTGCCGGTTGGTCGCAGTGAAGGAATTCTGGCCCTCAATCAATTGCTGGCCCAGGGGCGGCTTCTCTGTCAAATCAACGATAACCATGAATGCCGCTTCCTGCTTGCTCCTGACCGGGCGGCGACGCCCCTTTCCCAAGAGGGGGACAAACGGCAATTTTTCCAAGCCTATGGCAGTCTGGGAGGCAGCAAAGGGCGCGGATTTATCTTTATCCACCAAATTCGCAAGCGGCTGGGTTGGCCCCAAGAAGTGTTTGATACCACCCTGGAAACTTTGTTAAAACAGGATGTGGTGGAAGGACAGCAGGGCAACCCGGCGTTGCTGGATCCCCAACAGATACATGACAGTTACAGAGACCCCCAGGGTCGCCTGCTGGTCACCCTGACCTGGTGGGGAGAGGAACCATGAACCGACAAAGTTTGTTGATCCGTCTGGCAGATAACAATCCCTTTTCCTCCAGCGTAGCGGGAGAGCCATGGGAGGGACGTTATCCCCATGTGCCGGAAATCAACGACCATGTGCACATCCCGTTGCTGCAACTGGCACAACTCCTGACCAGGGAACCCCAAACCCCCTTGGCCGCTTTGGTATTGGGGGAGGCGGGCAGTGGCAAGTCCCATTTATTGCGTCGTCTGGCGGATGGTGCCGATTTAAGCCGCAGCGACTCCCCTGCCACCAATTTGGCCTTTGCCTATGTCCACCCCATTCTGGATCCCCAACGACCCATGCGTCATGTGTTGCGGGAAGTCATGGTCAGTCTCGCCCACCGGGCACGCCCCAACCATCCGTTGAACCAGTTGCAAATGCTGCTCTATCCGGTGATGTTGGATGGCTGGTCCAGAATGCTGGCCAAGAAAAAAGGGAGCAAGGCAGAAGGCTCCGCCCTGAAACAGGCGGCGGGGGATGGTAGCTGGTTTTTCCAACACTGGTTACCCAACCAGAAGAAAAAATGGTTGCGAGCACTCACCGATCAATTGGCGGTGCTGTTGTCTGCATCGGGAGCCGTGGATCCCGCCACCTTGCGGGTGATGGTCCATTTGGGCCATCGGGAATTGGCCCCCCTGGCCCTCTCCTGGTTGCGGGGGGAGGATTTGGATTATGGCCATGCCAAATCCCTGGGGGTGGTGGAGCGGCAACGACAACGGCTGGAAGAGGTGGAAGAGGAGGCACGGGTGGTGCTGGCCACCCTTTCCACCCTGTTGGTCCATCGCCGCACCCCGTTATTGGTCTGTTTCGACCGGTTGGAAAATTTGCGCACCCCGGCCCACCATCAAGCCTTTGAGGTGTTGATCGACTTTTTGGTGGGAGAGATGGGTTGTACCTTGCCCCTGGCCCTGGTGCGGGGGGAACAATGGCGCAATCAATTGGCCAACCAGTTGAATCCCCATGTGGTGCAACGGTTGGAGGCCAACGCCTTTGAACTGCGAGGCTGCATTCCCAAGACCGCTTCCCAGTTGGTGGAAAGCCGTTTGATTCATGCCCTGGATACTTTGTGGGATCCCCAAACCAGCTATTGCCAGGCGTTATTGGCCGAACTGACACCCCCGTTCAGTGGCAGGCAGTTTTCCAGGGAAATATTGGTGACCGCCAACAAACGGTTGCTGGCCTTGTTGGATCAACCCCTGCCCACCCCCCATAATCATCAACATATTTTATTGCAGGAGTGGCAAGGCTGGCGGGATCGATTGCTGGCGGATTTGGACAATCATCCTCCCGACAGCGAGCGATTGGCCCATGCCATGGGTTTGTTGATACCCCAGGAGAGCACGCCCATAGCCCTGCCTTCCAAGGCCATGGTGATGACCACCAGTAAAGGCTGGCTGGTGGTGGATACCCATCAACATCACATGGCGGTGCTCAACAACCTGCACCATGCCAGCGGACTGTTGCGGCGTCCATCAGGCCGGGTGGTGGTCTATGTGCGGGATGGTCGCTACCCCATTCCTCCCCCGCCCAAATGGCCGGGCACCAACCAGGCCCTGCAACGTTTTCGGGAGTTGGGTGGCCAGGATTGGCTGTTGGAACCCCAGGAGGTGGCGGCCTTTTATGCCATCTCCCACCTGCATCAACTGGTGGTCAGTGGTGATATCAGCCAGCTGAGCGACGAGGGACAATGGTTGACGGTGGATGAAAAATGCTTTTACGCCTTCCTGTTGGAATTGCCCCAGGGGGAGGAGGCCCACTGCCAGCCCTTCAAGCAATTGCAGGAGCGACTGAACAGTCAACCCTTGCCGCAACCGCCCTCCCAGACCTTGACCCCTGCGGTTCATAATCGTCAGTTGGCCAATGTGGTGGCCTCCCTTACCCATGTGTTGGAGGGTCTACCCTCCCATATGGGCACTGCCAGCCAGTTGATCGATCTGTTGCACAAACGGGGGGTACATACCACCTTGCAATTGTTGTTGCATGGGGTGGAAAAGGAGTCCCAGCGTTTTGCCCTGATTCCCACCACCAATGGGGCGATTATTCAATTGCGGGGCAAATGGCGGCACGGCATCCGCCAGACCACCACCCCCACCTGAACGAGAAAACTGGCCATGGCCAATCCGGCCAGCGGCCACGACCAGGATGCCTCATGGAGACCCGCAATAGCGGCCAGCAGGAAGAGGATGGCCCGCAACAGGGCAAAGCGAAAAAGCTGCCCTTGGGCCTCCTGCCGCCAGCTTGCATACTGGGGATCGGACAGCAACCACAAGGGGAGCAGGTGAGCGGCAGCACCGCTGATCAAGGGCATGAGAAAGGCTTGCACAAAAAAACCCACCAGCAAACCATGATGGGGGAGCAGCATGGAGAGGGGCGGCATGGCGAGAAAGGCGGCGAGAGCCATCAGCAGGGAGTGGACGCCCCCATGACCGTTGCGACAGCGTTCCCTGAGCCGCCATAACCCCTTCGCCAATTGCAGGGGGGCCACCAGGGCAAACAGTCCGCCCAGCATGGCAAGGGGTGACCACCAGACGCTACCCACCGCAATCAACAAGGGGGCAGCCAGGGCAAAAGGCCAATCCTGATGCAAACGTTGGGCGGTGGTGGGATCAAAGGTGGCCAGCATGGTGGGAAGCAGGACGTGCAGGGTGCCAAGAGCGGTGATGGCCACAAAGCCCAACAGGTTGAGATGCAGGTGAATCAGGCGGGCCAGGGGATAATAGGCGGGAAAGAGCACCCCCACCCCCATGGCCAGTAACCCCAGAAAGAGACAGGCCAGGGCCAGTTGATACCACCACAACCCGCCATGGGGCGTGCCAAGACAGCGGTGCCGCCGTTGGTGGAGCTGGTACAAAAGCCAAAGGGTAGCCACCATGGCCAGCAACAGGGCAACCATGCGCACCCCCTCCCAGGCCAGGAAGGAGGCCACCGCCAAACCACCAGCCAGTAAGGCCAGCCAGGGTGGGGCTACTTGCCAACCGCTGGCGGGAGCGGTACGGGTTAGGGTGGGAGAAAAATAGAGGATGGCCACAAATATTAAAGGCATCACCCCCACCGCCAGAGCCAGATGCACCCGTGTCAACCAGGGCAGCGGGGCCAGGGCCACCAACAGCAGAGAGGCAAGGGTGGTGTACAGGACCGGAATCAGGGGCGTTTTGGCGGATTGCTCCGGCTTGGACGGCAACATGGGCACCTCATAAGGGAACGGGAATCCATCAGGTTGGTGCAGGGGATGGTATGCCTTTAAGCCCTTTATTTCCAGAGTAACAGGACAGCGGGCGTGAATCTTTCCAGGTCACAGGGTTGGAGCAGTGTCACAAGGGTAGGGCCGATCGCCCTCATCCTGCTATTGACCTGGCTGGTTTATGGGGAGGCCTACCAGTGGGATTATTTTCAGTATGATGATGAAGATTTAATCAAGAATAATCCGGTGCTGGCTGGGGGATTGAATCTTGCCAGCATTTCTTATGCGTTTGTCCAGGTGCAACCCTTCGCCATGCCCATGGTGTGGCTCTCCTACCTGTTGGATGTCTCGTTAACGGGCACCCATTCGGCGGCAGTCTATCATGTGAGCAATGTTCTGTATCACATGGTCAACACCTTGCTGGTTTATCAACTGGTGGGCCTGTTGGGACAGAGCCAGCGGGTGGCCTGGCTGACGGCGGCGTTGTTTGCTCTCCACCCCCAGCATGTGGAAGCGGTGGCCTGGATCATGGAACGCAAGGAGCTGGTGGCCTTTTTGTTCGGCATCCTGGCGGTACTGGCCTATGTGCGCTGGTTGAAGGCGGAAAAGTCACCGGGTTGGCGATGGCTGGCGGTGGCTTGTTATTTATTGAGCCTGTTGGCCAAACCCCAATGGATCACCTTGCCCTTTTTGCTTTTGCTGCTGGATGGTTGGCCCCTGGGACGCACTCGGGAGGGTTGGCAGCGGCTGGTGGGGGAAAAATGGCCGTTTTTTGCCCTCACAGTAATTTTTTCGTTGATCACCACCTTTTATTTTTCCAACCGCAACATGCTGGTGGGATTGGAAGAGATCACCCTGGAAAGCCGTTTGTTGGCCGCCTTGCACGGGGTGATCCAGCAATTGGCCAAAACTTTCTGGCCCCAGGATTTGGCGGTGATCTATCCTTCCATCGGCCATTTGTTGAACTGGCAGGAGTTGGTGGGAGGCACGGCCATTTTATTGGGGGTGAGTGGTCTGGTGTGGTGGGGGTATCGGCGCGGTTATCCTTGGTGGGCGGTGGGCTGGTTGTGGTATCTGGGTTCTCTGTTTCCCACCTTGGGGTTGGTCAATGGGGGAACCATTGTGGGCATGGCGGATCGTTGGAACTATCTGCCCCATGTGTTGTTTTTTCTGGCGTTGGCCCGTGGTAGTGAGGGGTTACTGACCCACCCTTTATGGAAAAAAGGGGTGATGGCAGGGGTGGGGGTGGTGGTAGCGGCCATGACCTTGGTTAGTCAACAACAGGCCCATTTGTGGCGGAGTAGTGAAAGTTTGTGGATTTCCACTCTGGAGGCCAGCCAACCCTGGCCCAACCCTCATGTCCACTGGCTGCTGGGCAACCATTATCTGGATACCCAACGGCGGGTGCAGGCTTTGCCCCATTTGCTGCTGGCCTATCAACAAGCCCCTGCCGAATCCCTGTTTGTGGAAAGTTTGCTGGTTTACTTTTTACAGGAAGGCCAGCATGAGCAGGCATTGGTCCTACTGGAATCCCTGCTGAACAATCCCCGCACCACCCCGGAACAACTTATGTCGGTGGGTGAATCCTTACTGACGGCGGGTTTGGCCCAACAGGCGGTGACTGTCTTTACCTTGGCTTTGCGCCAGCCCCCCCGGTTTTATACCCCTGCCTTTGCCAACGCCATGCTTTCCTTCTCTCGCGCTTTGTTCCTGAATGGAGAAAAGAACACCGCTTTTCAGGCATTGGGTTTCTATCTCAACGGCATGAATCGATTGGAGGAGCATTGCCAACAGGCGCGGCAACGGGTGAAGGAGGAAACCTTGGGGGCGGAGGTGGTGCGCTGGTGTGAAGGGAAGGGAAGATGATCCGTCTGTTGCACTTTTCCTCCCTTTTTCCCAATGAACAACAGCCGATCCATGGGGTGTTTGTTGAACAACGGTTGCGCCATTTGTTGGCGGGTGGGGAGGTATCGGCACGGGTGGTGGCCCCGGTCCCTCGGTTACCGTGGGACGGTGTCCGGGTGGCAGAGCGGGAGGAGCGGCATGGATTGGTCATCCACCACCCCCCGTTTTGGCACCTGCCCGGTTTGGGTATGTGGCTGGCTCCCTGGAGCATGGTGATGGCTTGCCAGGGGTTGGTACAGCGGTTGGCCGAGGAACAACCCTTTGATATCATCGATGCTCACTATTTTTATCCCGAT
>JADFXB010000178.1 GCA_015233935.1 Magnetococcales bacterium
GTCCATCACCACAAAATAGCCTTGTCCGTCGATGCCCAGATCGGTGGGCATGGAGGTTTGCTCGAAGGTGCCCTGCTCCAGAATGGGACTGATGGCACCCACGTTCACACCGTTACCCACCTGATTGGTTCCTTCCGCTTCTGTGTAGCCTACCGATTGGGCCAGCACATCCTGGAAGGCGGCGCGGCTTGCCTTGAAGCCGACGGTATTGGTATTGGCCAAGTTGTTACCGATCACGCCCATGCTTTGACCAAAAATATTCAGCGCGCTAGAGCTTGCAAACATTGCACCCATGAGAGCCATCGGAGTCTCCTCTTCAATGGTAAAGAAACAGGTTCAGAATCACACAGAAATCAACTCCCTCATTTTCAAGAGGTGGAGTTCATTTCCACCTCACGAATTTGGGACAGGGAAACGTTATGGTTATTCACCCGCAACAGAATATTGCCACCTTCATTGCTTACCCCGCTGGCCATGCCCCGTTCCAGATGGGTGATGGCGGCGGTGGATTCGCTGGCAGGGACCACCCGGAAGCGATAAAAGCCAGTTTCCAAGCCGGTATCCTGGAGGTTCACATTGTGCGCCCCGCTTTCAAAGGTTTGATCCGGCAAGGTTTTGACCAATTGGTCTTCACTGTTATAGATAGAAATGTGGCCGATGAAGGGTTGATCGGTTTCAAAACCCACCGCACCAGCACCATTGGTAATATTCACACCGTTGCTTTCCACGGTGAGCATACGTCCCAGATAGGAGACCCCCTGGTTAAGTCCTTCACCGGTGGTATTGTCCACCATTTTTTGCAGCAAGGCGGTATTGGCTTGTTGTTGTTGCAGGCCGTAGAAGCCAATCATTTGATTGGTGAATTCCACGTTTTCCATAGGTTTGAGGGGGTCCTGGTATTCCAGTTGGGCTGTCAGCATGGTGAAGAAATTTTCCTGCAGCTCCTGGGTGGACTTGTCTTTTTCGGCATAGACAGGTCCATTGGGATCATAGACAGGGATGGAATTGATGGTGGTGCCACTCATGTTACGCGCTCCGTCCAGGTGTGTCCCCCACATGGGGTTTGACTAGATTAGAGCAACATCAGTGCCAAATTGTTTTTCAGCTATTTATCAGTGACTTAAATTGATTTTGACAGGCGTTCGACACCAACGGAGAAAAGATGAGGAAAAAATTGCCTGTCAGAGATAAAAAACTCCTAAAGCTCTGGCAAACTTTACCGATGGGAGCAGGGAAAACAAAAAAAACCCGGTACGTCTGCACATACCGGGTTCAGCCAGCTTGGAGGGACGGCTGTCAAGCGTGAACGCTGATACCACCGCTTGGCAACCACATGGACAATCGCCTGGGCGGCGGCGGGGTAGCAGCAGGAGATTCATCTTCCGATCCGGCAGCCTTGCCGGAGCCTGAACTCTGCCAGGAGGGCGACTGACGGGCATTGCGCCAGGCCTCCCCCGAATGTCCCCGTGCATCCACTTCCACCCGCACGTCACCCATGGAAAGATTTTGCCCGGCCAGGGCATCCCGCAATTGGCCCAACTGTTTTTGCAAGAGATCCTTGGTTTGCTCCGACTCGGTGGTGATCAACATGTGCACCTGCCGGTCGGCATCCACCTTCACCCGCATATCCAGTTCACCCAAATCCTGAGGATCCAGTTGAATACGGATTTGCTCACTTTGATTGGGACGGGTAACAATCCGTGTACGTCCCAATTCACCGGCGACCACATCGGGAAAGTCGGTGACGGTGGAAGTCAAAGGACGGGCCAGGTTGGTTCCCACCGGATTGGTGGCTCCACTCACCCCTCCCTGTCCCTGCAAAGATACCCCAGCAGCGGGTAAAATTCCAGCATTGTTTGTAAAACCATTGGTAAAACCATTGGTAACGGTTGAGAAGGAAAATTCTGCCAGGGGATCCACTTCTGCTGCCACCACTTGGGGTGCATCTGGTGGTGGAGGCGGTGGCTGACCGTTCTCCTGCTCATTGGATTGACCCTGCAAATGGGAAGGAAGGGGGCGAGCGGTATGGGGCGATGACTCGCTTTGCAAGGTCACCACCACCCGTTCCGACTCCACCTCAGGTTTGACCGCATCCCCCATGGTGATAGGTCGCCAAGGCATGGTCTGTTGCTGCAACTGCTCCACCGGGGTCAGGGTAACGATGTTGGCATTTTGCATGGCCTGCTCGGTGATAGTCTCTGCCAGCGGGTCGGTGGCGGCAGAGGCATTGGCCACAAGCGTGTTCTCCGTGGCCGCAACCCCATTCTCACCGGTTGGTAACTGGGAAGGAAGCTGGCTGGTATCCTCCACTGCTTGCTTACCCGCAGCCAGGGCTTGGGAAACTACGGCAGGGGTCAGTGGGGAAACGCCCGTGGTCAAGAGGGCAACCTGTTGTTCCACCCCTTCTTGATCTGGTGCCGACGCTGCAGCGGTGGCCGCAGCCGTCATTTGCAGAAGGGTGGCCATGGCTGTGACCATTTCCACCTGTTCGGGTGGGGTTTCCTCTTTGGATTCGGCGGCGGATTTTTCCGTGGCTGGATCTGGTTTTTGGGCAACCATATCCTCCTGGGAAGAGGAGGAATCCTCCACCGGTTGTTCTTCCATGGCAGGGTTGTGTTGCAAGGCCACGTCCAGCAAATGCTGAAAATCCTGCTGATTGGCAGACCCTCCCTGCATGGTAAAGACAGGCATGGCAAATGAATTGGTAATAGCCCCGCCAATGAGAAGATTGGCTGCTGGCGATGGGGACATGGCTCTACTCCTTAAAGCAGACGGTTAGAGGACACCCTCTACTAAACAAGAACCATGCCATGCTACCAGATTGTGGAATAAAGAATAGATAATTTGATTTATCAGCATGTTACCTTTTCTTCCCTCCACACCGGGAGGGAAGAAAGGGATACAAACAGGCAGGCTCAGGCAAAGATTGCCGGGTTGCCAAGATCAGGTGAAGGATTTGCCGCACTGTTCCAAAATGGGGGTGACCAACTCTTCCATAACGGTGGCAACCGGCTGAATGGATTGCACCCGCCCCACACTTTGACCAGCCATCACAGAGCCATTTTCCACATCACCATCCAAGACGGCCCGTCTGAGGGCACCCACCCAGAAGTGTTCCAACTCCAGGATGGCATCCTTGCGTTCCATTCTACCACCTTTGACTTCTGCCAGAAGTTTGAGTTGCAAATCGCAGAAGGCTTGTGTCCCTTTGTTGGCAAGAGCGCGTACTGGAATGACCGGCAGGGCAGCATCAAACTGAGGGGTGACCACCGCATCTTTGGCTTGTGCCTTGAGGAAGGCATTTTTAAAGTTGTCGTGGGCGATACATTCGTTGGTGCAGACAAAACGGGTGCCCAATTGGCCCCCTGCGGCACCCATGGCCATCATGACGGCGATCATCTCGCCATCGGCCAGACCACCGGCCACGAAGACGGGTACGTCCCGCAATTGGGGCAGGATTTCCTGGGCGAGGACGATGGTGGAAACCGGCCCCACATGACCACCCGCTTCATGCCCTTCGATGATGAGGGCATCGGCCCCCCGGCGCACCAATCCTTTAGCCAGGGTCAGGGAGGGGGCAAAAAGGACCACCTTGACATTGTTTTCTTTGAGGGAGCGAACGGTGGCGGAGTCGGGAATACCACCGGCCATGACGCAGTGGGTCACCTTTTCTTCCACCACCACCTGCACCAATTGGGCCAGTTGAGGATGGATGACAATCAGGTTGACGCCGAAGGGACGGCTGGTAAGTTTCCGGGTAGCGCGGATTTCTTCCCGCAGGAGGTCTGGGGGCATGCCGCCACAGGCGATAACACCAAAGCCGCCAGCTTCTGAAATAGCGGCCACCAAGTGACGTTCGGAAAGCCAGGACATGGCTCCGCCCAGAATGGCGTTTTCCACACCAAGAAAATCACGACCCCGTTGCCAGGAGTCACGTAGGCGTTCGTTCCACATGGGGGTATACCTCTATGAAGTTTTTGGGAAATTTTTCCTCCCCAACAACGGACAAGCCGGGCTAGGCCCGGCTTGCGTGTCAAGAAGATCAACCAGGGAAGCTTCCGGCCCGATTCAGGCAGCCGCTGCAGCCGGTCCCACCGATTTTTCCAAACGGTTGCGTTTGTTAAAATCGGGAACCAAACCCACTTTAAGGCGTTCTTCCAGGCGTTTCAAAGCCCATTTAGGATCGATGCTCACCAGGGAGCAGATCCAGTTAAAGGAGCCGGGTTCCATGGAGGAAGAGTGGAACCACCGTTTAAGGGTGCGATAGTCGTAGCGGAAGACAGGATCTTCCATGACTTTGGGATCCTGGCGATAACGTTCCAGAGCGATCAGATCCCGCACAGCGCGATCCATGACCGCCATCCAGAGATGGGTGTCGTTATTGTCGTAAACCTGTTCATCCATTTGTGTTGTCACACGATTCTTCATTATGCTACTCCTCCTGAATTCAACAGAGCCTTGCCCTGCCCTGTGCCTGTCATGCAGAGTGTTGACTGCAAACCCTAAATCAGGTATTTGGAATCGCCAAAAAGTAAATACACCCTGATAGCCATCGTCCAAGAGGCACTCCAGGTCACCCGTTTGCTTCATGGGCGGAGAACTGGACTGCTTGCGGCTTGCGAAACCAATCCCTGGTTTGTGAACCTTGATGCACCATAGTGCGCAAACTTGTGTGTGGATGACCCGCATGTTTCCATGGGGTGCTTCCGCACAAGCTTGAGGGCTTTGTAACACAGTTTCAGCAGTTTGTCAAAATTGTTACAAAGCAGCTCATTTTATCCGGTATATTCCCGACAGGTTACGCCCTTGGGAAAGCTTGAGTGAGCGGTCGTTTGCCGGATCAACTGTCTGTTTAAGCTGGAAACTTTTTCGATCATGAACCGTTTCCGTCAGACCGCTAAACAGTAGCTGAACTTTTTACAAAATGATATAAAAAAATGCGGGTCCCTACACATTTCATGGATTATTGCAAAAATTGCAGGAAAAGATTTGCTGTATGGCAGAATTGATTTATACTTCCCCAGCTTGGGAGGAGATTCGCAAGAAACAAGGGCTTGGCAAAGGGGGTGTTCTCTGGGGGGAGAATGTTGCCAAGTTCATGATAATGGATTGTTAGATCGTCGGTTTTGGTAATTTTAAGCTGTTGAGAGGGTATCTGGCATGAGCGAAGAAAACGACGAGTTATTGGGAATGTTCGTCCAGGAGGCCATGGAACACCTGGAAACCATTGAGCCAGATCTTCTTACACTAGAAGAGAAGGGCAAAGAAACCGACTCGGAGATTATCAACAGACTCTTCCGTGGCGTACACTCCATTAAGGGTTCGGCGGGTTTCTTTGGTTTAGGCAGCATTACCAAACTAAGCCATATCATGGAGAACCTATTGGGTAAGGTGCGTGAACGTACCATGGATCCCACTCCCGCTGTGACCGACAGCCTGTTGGCCGGTTTAGACAAACTGAAAGCGATGATCAACGATGTCTCCGCCAGTGACGGCATCGATGCCACGGAAGAGGTTCAGGTCATTGAAAGATTGTTGAGTGGTGAGGCTGGCCAAGCCCCGGCTGCTGCCTCTGCTCCAGTTCCCTCTCCCTTGGTGCAACAACCTGTTGAAAAACCAGCCACCAAAGCCGCTGCACCCGCCGCCCCCGTCGCCGAAGATTTTTCCCATACCTCCCAGTTGTTTAATTTAGAAGAGTTTCCCGACGCCCTGCGAGAAGCGGTGCAACATGGCAAGCGTTTCTTTGCGGTGACCATGCGCCTTCCCGCAGACGGAGACAGCCGGTTACAGTATTATCAGCAAACCAAATCCATGCTGAGCACCGTGGGAAGTGTGGCAGGCTCCTATCCGGCCATGGAATCGGAAGGGGATTTGGCCGCTCTGGATGAAAATAATGTGACCCTGCTGTTTGCCACCGTGTTGGAAAAAGATTTACTCTCCACCCTGGTGCAATTGCCCATGGAGCAAATTTGGGAAGTGGCCATTCCCCGTGAGTTGGCCAAAACCCACGCCCCTGCCAAACCGATTCCCCCCAAAGTGGCAGTAAAACCGGCAGCACCCCTGGTCGCCGCTCACAAACCAGCCTTGGCTGCCGCCCCCGCCAAAGTGGTGGAGGAAGAGGTGGAAGAGGAGGATGAGTGTTTGAGTGTGACTGGTTAGATTACATTTCTGCCAATCATGCCCAGCCA
>JADFXB010000179.1 GCA_015233935.1 Magnetococcales bacterium
TTTCCTTTCAACATGTCGAAAAAATGGTGTCTCGGCAAACCAGGCTCTGAAAGGCCTGTTCCATGGAAAATTGCCTGATTTCATGGCATATTGATCGCCACACTTTCACATTCACATCACCATCCTGCCAGTCAGATGCGGGGGGGGTGGTGAATAGATACGAAATTTACAAGCATCACCACCAAATTTGCAGTGATCTCATGGATAATCATTAACAGGAGCACCCGTTATGGCGAGAGATCTTTTTATTCTTCTCATATGGACGAGCTTGATTACGGCCTCCTTGGTCTGGACGCTGTATAATGAAAATACACAACTCCAAGCCATGGCCCTCAATACCGCGCGGGCCAATTTCAACAAAGACCTGGCCATTCGCCAATGGGCCACCAACCATGGCGGGGTGTACGTTCCCATTACCCAGGATACCCCAGCCAACGTCTATCTCAACCATATTCCTGAAAGAGATATTATTACCCCATCCGGGCAAACCCTGACCCTGATGAACCCCGCTTACATGCTGCGGCAGGTCATGGAACAATATGCGGAGCTGTATGGTATCCGGGGTCGTATCACCAGCCTCAACCCTCTCAATCCCAACAATGCCCCCGACGATTGGGAGATCAAAGCCTTACAAGCATTTGAAAAAGGCGTCCAGGAAATTTCCGAATTCTCTGAACTCCACGGCAAACCCTATTTGCGTCTTATGCGTCCCATGGTGGCCACCGCTGGTTGTCTTAAATGCCATGCCCACCAAGGTTACAAAGAAGGGGATATCCGGGGTGGAATCGGCGTGGCCGTACCCATGGAACCCTTCCTTGAAGAAAGCGACAAATTCGACCTTGCCATGGCCCACTTGGTTATCTGGCTGTTGGGAATGATCATGATGGTGGTGGCCATGGGCAAAATGCGTAAACAAGAGCGGGTGCAACAAGAGACCAATGAAATCCTGCGCAAGAGTGAAGAACGCTTTCGCACCCTCTTCAACATTCTCCCCCTTCCCCTGTGCTACATAGCCAACGGCAAAACCATCGCCAATTGCAACCATCGCTTTGAAAACCTGTTTGGTTACGGCGTCCAGGAAGTAACCTCTTTGGAAGAATGGTGGAAAAAAGCCTATCCAGAGATCTCCTATCGCCAGGAAATGGTCAACAGTTGGTTTGCAGACCTCTCTCTTGCCGCTGACCAAGGGGGAACCCTGCCCCCACGACAAACCCATGTTACTTGCAAAAATGGTGATGTTCGCATCATGGAACTGTTCGGGGTTACACTGGGCAACGATATCCTGGTGGCCTACATCGACAATACGGCCCGTAATCTGGCAGAAGAGGAGTTGATCCAAGCCAAACTGGTGGCGGAGAGGGCCAATCTGGCCAAAAGCGAATTTCTCGCCACCATGAGCCATGAAATCCGCACCCCCCTGAACGCCATCATCGGCATGGCAGAAGCCTTGTGGGAATGTAATCTTGGCGAGTTGGAACGCCACTACGTGCAAATTTTCCGCTCAGCAGGAGAGGTGTTGATCTCCTTGATCAACGATATCCTGGATATGGCCCGCATTGAATCCGGCCAAATGATCCTGGAAAAAACCCCCTTCAATTTGCAAGAAAAGGTAGATACCAGTATGGAAATTCTGGCGGTGCGGGCACAAGCCAAAGGGCTGAAACTCACCACCCGCATCACTGGCGTACTTCCCCACCATGTCATTGGTGACCCGGTACGCTTTGGACAGATTTTACTCAATCTGCTAGGCAACGCTATTAAATTTACTGAGAAGGGAGAGGTCTCCCTCACCTTGTCCAGCTTTACCCCGATTGGCTCTTCCTTCTGCCAATTAACCACCACCATCGCTGATACAGGGATTGGCATCCAGCCGGACCGACTCCCCCAAATTTTCGACTCTTTCGTACAAGAAGACGGTTCCATCCATCGCCGCTATGGCGGATCCGGCCTGGGGTTGGCCATTTGCAAAAAATTGGTGGAAAAAATGGGAGGAACCATTACCGTCTCAAGTCAACCAGACCAAGGCAGCCAGTTTACCTTTACCATTCCGTTGCAACTGGCGGAAGAACCCCTCACCTCCAGTCATTACGAAGACCGCCACACCCCTTCCCTGACCTCTAAAGATTGGGATAAAACCATCCTGGTGGTGGATGATGCGGAAGATAACCTCTACGTCATCGAAGCCTTTCTTACCGACTATGGCTGCCAACTGGAATTTGCCAACAATGGGGAGGCAGGATTGACCCGCTTTAAACAAAAAAAACCAGACCTCATACTCATGGATATGCAAATGCCTGTCATGGATGGTTTGACCAGCACAGCAGCCATCCGGGCATGGGAAGCTGCAAACCAGCTTACCCCCACCCCCATCATCGCCTTGACAGCCAACGCCTTACCTGAAGATATTGATAGTGCATTGGGAGCAGGGTGTACCTTCTACCTTAGAAAACCTTTCAAGAAACGGGAATTATTGGAAACCATCCAATATTATCTAACGCAAGGATGTAAAGGATGAAGTGCACTTGACCACCACCTGTTGCTCTATGGGTTCTACGGGATTTCCTTGTATTTTCATCTGGGTTAACAGGGGCAAAATATCTTTGCAAAGATGTTGGGACGGCACCGATTCCGGGATAACGAGGCCAGAAATGGCACATTGTAAAGCCAAACAGCTCAAATTTTGATATGCTGTAAGTAGGGGCAAAATCTCTGGAGACTCCCGCTGGATTTTACTGGCAGCCTTTTGCCAGTAAACCGCCACTTGTGGATAATGGCCATTCACCATACCAAGCCGCCCTACCTCCAAAATCAACTCACCAGGGGCATAGGTGGTTTCCACCAACCGTTCATACCACTGCCAAGCCTGGGTTATATCACCACTGTGCAAATAAGCGTTGGCTGCCTCCAAGGTATAAAAAGGAAATTCAGGATTACGCCTTGCTGCTTCCTGAAAATAAGGAAGTGCCTGTATAGGATTTCCCAGGCGTGAATAATAAATTCCCAACATGCCATGGGGATAATCGGCCCCCTTGGCCGCTCCCAAGACTTGAATTGCGTTCCCCCAAAGAGTGGTACTATCTTGCCAATGGAACAACTGCTGCCTGGTCAAACCCAACATGGCCATCAGCAACAAAACCCCAACGGCTTTGGACACCCCCCCCCAACCAAACCGCCGCAGCCACCAATTGGCCAAGGCCAACGTCAATCCCACATGACTGACATAACTCCAGCGATGTGCCATCAACACTGGCATGCCACCCGTCACCAAACCCAAAACCGGAACCAATAATCCCAAGAACCACAACCAACCAGTAAGCCATGCCGGGTTTTGTTCCCTTTCACGCCAGACAACAAAACCCATGAGCACCACAGCCATCACCCCTAAACCACTACCTACCCCCCAGGCCATTTCAGGGCGCGGTTGATAAACACTCAAGTCTACTGGCCAAAAAAAAGCTAAAAGATAAAGGGCTATGGCATGAAAGGCATGTCCAAGACGATTCCCCAGGGAAAGTTCCTCCAGTCCCACCAAACCAGATGAAACTTCCATTCCCTGTAAGGTTAGGAGAGAAAAAAAGAAACTAAGAAGAAAGAATGACCATTTTTCCCCCAGGAGTGTAGCCCAACCCAGCTTCCAACGTTGCAATGGCCAATAATCCAAAACCAGAAGAAGAAAAGGCAACACCACCCACAAAGGCTTGGCCAGCAAGCTGCAAAGCATACCCAGGAAGGAAACCAGCAGGTCCAACCTCCTCCGCACCATAACATAACGGTGATAGAACAAAAGGGCGAGCAGAGCAAAAAACGCTGCCATCACCTCCTTTAATTCAGTAATCCAGACCACCGCTTCCAACCGTTGCGGGTGAAAGGCAAAGACAGAAGCCACCACCAGGGCCAACGGTGCCTGCCGGGTATAAGAAAAGATCACCCCACCAACCAAACCAATATTGAGCAGGTGAAAGAGTAGATTGACCAAATGAAATCCCCCAGCGTGGAGGCCAAAAAATTCCACTTCGGTCATGAAGAGCAGGCGGGGTAAGGGCATGAGGAAGGGTTTGCTGGTGGTAAAGGCATAATGCCATCCCTCCAGCGACCAACCCGCCAACACCATGGGATTGCGGGTTATATAATAATCATCATCCCAATTGACAAAGTCAAACCCCGCCACCGGCCAATAGAGAACGGCAGTAGCCAACATCACCCACAACAGGGCGCGGCGCAGGGGAAAAACCATGGGACACCAACAAAGGTGGGAAAATCAGGAATGGCCGGGATTGGCCTTCATCATGGCAAAGACAGCCACGGCATAACAGGCAAGACCGGTAAAGGCCACGGCGGTAAGACCGCTGTTTAAGGCCAGAACCACCCCCAACGTACCGGAAAGAACAGAAAACATGCCGTTGACAGCCCAAGCCCAGGGCATCATTTCCGGTTTTCCCACCAACAAGATGGCACGTATACCGTTGGGGAAGAACCACCCCATCAACCAAGCAATGGGGGCAAGGGCAAGGATGACAGCAAAAAGCCGCCCAGTAAGAGAGAATGGAGCGACCAGGTCATAAAAACGGGGAAAGGCCAACCAGAAGAGCAGAACCAAACCACCCAATACAAGCCCGGTGACCGAAGCCAAACGCGCCGGCGGCACAGTCCAACGTTCAGAAGTCATGCTGCCAAAACCCGCGAAGACCAACAACGCAGCCAACACTGCTCCCACTGCATAGACCGGATCACCCAGCAAAAGGGTTAACTTTTGGATCAAGACCATCTCCACCAACATAAAACCCGCACCAATACCGGCAAAGTAGATGAGCAAAGGCGAAGAATCCCCCCTTAAAGAGAGGCTGCGATAACGGAACCACAAGGGCAAGATGATCAATCCCACCCCCCCCATGAAGAGGGCAATGAGCGTCATCCATACCATGACATAGCCCCACTCCAGCAACAACAAACCGGCAGGACCGTAGCGTTCCCGCAACAACTCCATGCTTTCACGGGTAAGAAAATGCTCGAAATAGGGATGGTTATCGGTGGGTGGGGAGAGGTTGAAGGGAGATTCCACCGGTTCGCCAGCCGCAATAGCCGCCAAATTTTCGCCAAAGCCGCCCTCTGCCGTCTGATGCTGGGCCGGCCCCTCCTGTAGATCGGTGGGGAAGACGGGGTCAAATCCTTCATCCGCAGCCCATTTGGCCGCTTCCTTCAATTCATCCTCTTGGAAGGGATGTTTGGAGAGCATGAAAAGGGTCAAGTTCCAACTGCGCACTACCAGCAAATGCTTTTCAGGGAAGGTGACACCCCTCTGCCGCAAGGTTTCTGCCAGTATAGCAAACAGGCGTAAGGGACGGCGGGGCGGTGCATCCAAAGAGACGCTGCAACGAATGATGCCATTGTCATTGAGCCTGTCAAACATGGCGGAGAAGGCATCCACGGTCATCAAATAATCTTCGTAGATGGAGCGCATGGCAGAGGAGACAGCGGTTTGACCGGAAACCGTGGGCATGGCAATTAGGTCAAAGCGTTCTCCTGATTGTTCTAGGTAGGCGCGGGCATCCTGATTGAAAATTTCCACTCCAGGGGCATTGTAGACAGTGGGATAACCAGGCAGTCCCGCCGTGGCCAAACGCACCAGGGTACGA
The DNA here is from genome assembly GCA_015233935.1 of Magnetococcales bacterium. Classification (GTDB taxonomy): domain Bacteria; phylum Pseudomonadota; class Magnetococcia; order Magnetococcales; family JADFXB01; genus JADFXB01. Next base: position 5,634 of record JADFXB010000179.1, read on the forward strand.
TTGGGTTCCAGGGCAACAATTCGTTTAGCCCCTTTCATCCCGGCCAGCAAAATTTCACCCCCGGCACCAGAGTGTGGAACCAGCACCGAACGAGGATTGCGCAGAGGATAGGGTAAGGCATAAAGAGTATGATTTAAATAATCAGACTCTTCCGGTTTGTCGGTCTGAGGAAAAGTATCCATACCAGAACCATTGAAAAAGACCACTGGTCGCGGCGGAATCAAACCGGCATAAGTAAGGCTCAAGCCAGCAGCAGAGCGCAAATAGGGGGATTGTACCACCGTGAGAACGCCACGGGGATCAAATCCTTCGGCCATCACCTTGGTATCGGGCATCAAAAGGGTGCGGGCCAAATCTTTATATTGGGAGAGGGGTAATCTGGCAGGATCATACTGCCCCATAAAAAAGACCAGGACAACAGAGACCAAACCCACCATAAAATAGCGACTTCCGGCCATATAGGCGGGGAAAAGTGCCAGAATGGCGGTGGCCACGCCCAGCAAATCCAGGACTTCCAGGGGATGGCGTCCATCCATCAAA
>JADFXB010000017.1 GCA_015233935.1 Magnetococcales bacterium
TGCCGCCTCCATCTGGACCGATGATCTCAATGAAGCCTATCACATTTCACGCCTGCTGGAGGCAGGGATCGTCCACATCAACTGTTACGGCGATGACGACAACACGGTTCCCTTCGGTGGTTTCAAGGAGTCGGGGTTGGGTAAGGATAAATCCCTCTATGCCTTTGACGAATACAGCCAGTTGAAAACCATCTGGATCCACCTCAAGGATCTGTAAGGAATTTACCGTGGCTGGTTCTAAACCCCGCATGCTGATTTTGAATGGAAGTCACAGTGACATTCCCTTGATCGAGGCGGCCAAAAGTCTGGGATTCTACGTCATCACCACCGGCAACCTGCCCCATTTGCCCGGCCACCGCCATGGGGATGAATATTGTTATGGGGATTTTTCCCATAAGGAAGAGATGCTGGCCTTGGCCAGTCGGTTGGGAATCGACGCCGTCTGCTCCTGTGCCAACGATTTTGGCATCATTACCGCCTCCTACTTGGCGGAAAAATTGGGTCTTCCCGGTCATGATCCCTATGAAACCACCCTCACCCTTCACCACAAAGATCGTTTTCGCGCTCTGCTCACCCAACATGGATTGAATACCATCCCGGCGCAGGGATTTTCCCATGAGCAGGAAGCACTGACATTTGCTAAACAATTAAACTATCCACAGTTGGTCAAGCCCATTGATCTTACTGGAGGAAAAGGTATCACCAAGGTGGAAAACGAAAGGGAATATGCCACGGCAGTTCAGAGGGCATTCTCCCTCTCCCAGGAAAAAAGAATTGTGGTGGAAGAGTTCATCCAAGGAACTCTGCACAGCCTACATACTTTTATTCGGGATGGGAAAGTCATTTTTCACTTTTCCGACAACGAGTTTTCCTTCCAAAATCCTTTCCTGGTCTCCACCTCAGCCGCCCCCGCTCTGGGTTTTTCCCTGGTCAAGGAGAGTTTAATTTCCTTGGCCGAGCAAATGACCCATATTCTTTCCTTGCAGGATGGCATCCTGCATGGCCAATATCTCATGCGTCAGGGTAAAGCCTATCTGCTTGAATATACCCGCCGTTGTTCAGGAGATTTTTATACCTGGCCAGTCCAGTATGCCACAGGCGTAGATACCGCCTATTGGATGGTCAAGGTGGCAGCAGGTATGGGGTGTGCCGACTTTCCCCACACCACCCAGCAACACTTTTGTGGTCGCCATTGTTTGATGGCCTCCCGTAATGGCACCATCGCCAACGTTCATGTTGCTCCGGAATTGGCAGGCAATGTTTACAAGGCGTACTGGATGTGGCAAAAAGGCCAATTGGTGGACAATTATTTGCACCAAAAAATGGGTATCCTCTTTTTACGGTATGACTCCATGGATGAAATGATGGACAAAACCCAGCGTATCCATCAATTGGCACAGGTGGAACTGGAACCATGACCACCCCCCATATTTCAGTGGTCACGCCGGTTTATGGTTATCAACTGGACTTGCCTGCCTTGTACCAGCGGTTGTGTGCTGCCATCACCCCCATCACGCCTCACTTTGAAATTATCATGGTCAACGATCAAAGCCCGGATAATGCCTGGCAGGTGATTCAAGAACTGGCTGCCAGGGATCAACGGGTACGAGGAATCAATCTCTCACGCAACTTTGGCCAACACCAGGCCATTACCGCTGGTTTGGAATTTGTGCGGGGGGATTGGTGTGTGATCATGGATTGCGATCTGCAAGACCAACCTGAAGAGATCCCCAAACTCTATGCCAAGGCCCAGGAAGGGTTTGATAGCGTGGTGGGCATGCGGGTACAACGCAAAGATGACTTGTCGGTGCGTATCACATCCAAACTATTTTATAAATTATTCAACTATTTGACTGATCAAGAACTGGACCACCGGGTGGCCAACTTTGGTGTCTATTCCAGACGAGTGATCGATGCCGTCAAACGATACAAGGAGGCCGGTCGTTCGGTGGGTTTGCTCCTGTTGCAAGTGGGGTTTCCCCGTTGTCAGATTGAAATTCAACACGCCCAACGGGAGGTGGGTTCCTCCACCTATACCTTCAAAAAACGCTTGCAAACGGCCCAAAGCCACATACTATCCTATTCAACCAAGCCTCTCCAATTGGTTGTTAAAACTGGCTTTTTTGTCGTTTCTTTTTCCTTTTTTCTTGCTGTTTATTTCATCTTCCGTTATCTTAAATGGGGTTCCGAAACCCCTGGTTGGACCAGCCTTATTGTGGTATTGCTGTTTCTCTCCGGTTTGTTGATCTCGGTGGTGGGAATTATTGGATTATATGTGGGTCAAATTTACAACGAAGTGAAAAATCGTCCCCTTTTTTTGGTTGCCGAGACCACCTTTGCCGTCCAATCCATAGTCAATCAACAGAATGGGGAAAAGATTTTTTGATCTCCTACCCATCTTTTGGAAGAGCGCATGGTTTCATTCAACAAACCCTACCGGACTGGCAAAGAGCTGGACTACATTGGTCAAGCCTGCGCCAGCATGCAATTGGCTGGTGATGGTGCATTCAGCCAAAAATGTCATGCCTGGTTGGAAAAGACCACCCACACCTGCCGCGCCCTGTTGACCCACTCCTGTACCGGTGCCCTGGAAATGGCAGCCATCCTGGCAGAAATTGGCCCAGGAGATGAGGTAATCATGCCCTCCTTTACCTTCGTCTCCACCGCCAACGCCTTTGCTCTGCGTGGGGCCAGACCAGTTTTTGTGGATATTCGACCCGATACCCTCAATCTGGATGCAGAAAAGATTGAAGAAGCCATCACTCCCCGTACCAAAGCCATTGTACCGGTTCACTACGCCGGAGTGGGGTGTGATATGGACCGCATCCTGGCCATCGCCAACCGACATAATCTGCTGGTGATCGAAGATGCTGCCCATTCCCTGCTGGCAACCTACAAAGGTAAGGCACTGGGAACCTTTGGCGCGTTGGGAACCCTCTCCTTCCACGAGACCAAAAACATCCACTCCGGGGTGGGTGGTGCCTTGTTGATCAACGATCCACGCTTTATCCAGCGGGCCGAAATCATTCGGGAAAAGGGAACCAATCGCAGCATGTTCTTTCGTGGTCAGGTGGACAAGTATACCTGGAGCGATTTAGGTTCCTCCCTGCTACCGGGGGAAATCATGGCCGCCTTCCTCTTCGCCCAAATGGAGGAGGCCCATGCCATCACCCAAAAGAGATTGGCGTTATGGTACATTTATCATGAAGCCTTTGCCGACTTGGAAGCATTGGGAAAGGTGCGTCGTCCTGTGATTGCTGCCGATTGCGTCCACAACGCCCATATGTATTATCTCTTGCTGGATGACTTGGCTACACGTACCCGTTTCATCTCTTTTTTGGCGGAAAACGGGGTGCAGGCCGTCTTTCATTATGTGCCGCTGCACACCTCACCTATGGGGGCGGCCCTTGCCAAGGTGCAGGGTTCTCTCCATAACAGTGAATCCTTGTCGGACCGACTGGTGCGCCTGCCCCTCTATGTGGAGCTGTCCCAGCCTGAGCAGCAGCAGGTCATCCAAGTTGTTCATGATTTTTTTGATCCACGGGCTGGGGGCTGGGCATGAAAAAAAAGGCCGATACCCTGAAGTTGTCCGCCAAACTCTACGGAGCCTCCATCCTGGAAAGACTGCGGGCCATGGATTGGCAGCAGGGCAGCTCTGCTCCCCTGATTATCGAACTGGACCCCACGGAACATTGCAACCTGGCCTGCCTTGGTTGTGTCAGTGAAGATTTGATTGCCAACAAACAAAGTTTTTCCAACGCCCGGCTCATGGAACTGGGCCATGAATTTATCGCCGCTGGGGTTAAAGGAGTGGTGTTGATCGGCGGTGGTGAACCTCTCGCCCATCCCAAAGTGGGTGAGTTGATCACCTTGTTGGGGGAGCACGGTATCCATATCGGTCTGACCACCAACGGTACCCTGATCCATAAATATCTCACCCCCATTGCCCGCTATGTGAACTGGACACGGGTTTCCATGGATGCCGGCTGCGATGCCACCTTTAAACGGTTGCGTCCCGCCGTGGGAGGGGCCTCCCACTTTCATAAAATAGTTGAAAATATGCGCTTATTGGCCAAAGAGAAAACTGGTCGTTTAGGCTACTCTTTTCTGATTCGTACCGAGGCAGATGGTTTTAATATTACTTCCAATATTGATGATCTCTATCCAGCAGCCTGTCTGGCCAAAGAGATTGGTTGTGATTATTTCGAGGTGAAACCCAGCAATCGCTATTATGGCGGGGTGGACCACTATCTGGTGGTGCATAGCAAGGAAAATATGGCACGCGCTACCCAGGAAATCGAACGCCTCATGGAATTGGAGAGCGACACCTTCGTTATCCTTCGTTCAGTCAACCTGAATTATTCTCTTGCCGGACTCTCCAAACATGAACAACCCAAGGATTACCACTCCTGCCCGGTGGCCGATCTGCGGACCCTGATTTCCCCTTCCGGTGTCTATGTCTGTCCCTATTTTCGTGGGCGGGAGAGCATGCGGGTGGGGAGCGTTGTGGATAAGTCCCTTCAGGATATGTGGCGGGGAGAACAACGGCAGCAGGTGATGAAAGAACTGGATCCCAGCATCCATTGCGGCATGCACTGTATTCGCCATGAATCCAATTTGGCCCTGTTTGACATGCAACGTAAACTGGCAGTAGGTGAGACCTTGCAGGCCAACGATTCAGAAGACCCGTTTATTTAATCCCCGCCCGTCTCCACCACCACAGCAAATAGCCAAGCCAGACCAGGCTAAAACAAATTCCTGCCAGAAAAAGCCCCCGCACCAATTGATATTGGCGCGGGTGGTGATAGTACCAGACAATTTCATGTGTGCCTGACGGAAGCAGGATGGCTTTAAATCCCACGTTGGCTCGATAAATGGGAACCGGTTGGCCATCCACCAGGGCATTCCAATAAGGCGACCAACTGTCGGCATAGTAGAGCCAGCCGCCTTGATCGCCAGGAACATTCAGGGAGAGGGCAAACAGGTTGGCGGAATAACGCAACAATTGGCCACTGATTTCTTTGGCTGGTGAGGATTTTTCCGCCAAAGCTGTGGCCGGAGGTGGAACAGGATGGCTGATGATCAATGGATGCCGATCCTTATTGGCAGCGAGGAGTCGTGCAGCTTCAGACTCGTCGCTTCGATAGATGGCGGTTTCTTTGAACCATAGTTTTTCAGCCGTACAGCCCAGAATATCAAAAACGTTGGCCCTGTTGTGGGCAACCGCATTTCGGAAGCCATCATTTTTGAGGGGGATATCCAAGGTGGTCATCAACTGGGCCGTGGCCTTGGTCAATACAGTCATGCGAAAAGGCGACATGCACCATTCCGGGTTGTCCATGGTCTGAACGCCGTCATAGAGAGTGCCGCGCTCTCTTTTTGCCAGGTAACGATTTTCTACCATACCATCGTCGGAACGATCTAACCATTCATCGAAAACAATAGGACGATCTGTAGCGTAGGGGAGAGGGAGGGCTTGACGCAATCTCCCTGGAATGGGTTCAGCGTCCATAAAATAATAACGGGATTGTTGCTCTTGGTAAGCGGCCAGGTCAAAAACCGTTGCAACCACCAATAGAGTGACCCATAAATTCCGCCGTCCTGCAAATCGCTGCATACTTAAGCCCATCAGGAGGGCTGTCAAGAGGCGTAAACCCACCCATTTCCAGTTGTCCTCTCGCCAATATTGCGACTCCACAGTGTGGAAGGAAATAAATTCATTGGTGATTAATATTTCCATTAAGATATAGATCATAGCCAAGAGAAGAATGATCGAGCGAGAACGGGAAGGTTGACTGGCAGGTTGCTTGGTTTGCAACCAGTGATCGATACCATGGCAGGCGGCAAGAATGAGTAGCAGGCTTAGAGTGTAATGAAGATGCCCGATATGGCGATACCACTTCATTCCCGGAACCACAAAGTAAAATAGAGTGGCCAGAATCCCTCCGGCACCGAATGAAAGGAAGATGAAGGAGACAATGGTAATTCCGGTAAAAAAGGAATGTTGAACTCTTCGCGCGGCATAAAAAAACATAAAAATCATCATGATGCCTGGATAATAATGGTGGTCAAAGTGTACCGATGCTCCAACAAAGAGGGAGGAAAAGGCTATGGCCAACGAAATTTTGCCGGACGTAAGAAAGGAAAACAAAGAGACACTGCCGTCCTCTTCTCTTCCCCCCAGGGAGAGATAAACGGTCTGCTGAGCGGCCTCCAGCACATAAAAAACCACTACGGTAGCCAACACAAGAAAAAGGGCCAGATAGGGAAGGGCGCGGGGTTGCACGATCTTGAGTAAAATATCCGGTGTACGCCAGATGAGGGCAGCAAAGACAATAGATAAAATAAGCAAGTGGATGGGGGGTAAATAGCCAATATTGCCCATAAAGGTGAAAATTTCCATCAGACCCGCCAGCCAGAAAAAGCGTCCGTCGCCGGTGCGGGAAAATTGCAGCAATAAATAAAAGACCCATGGCAGGGCATAAAAGGCATAGAAGGCAAAGTAGGGTTGTCCCCACCAGGAAAGAGAAAGTACGCCTGCCGTAACAGCTGCCAGACGAGCCAAGAGGGTTTGATAAAGGCTGGTGGTCAATAGAATAAGACCAAAAGTATAGAATAGGGCATCCAGGAAGAGACTAACCTGAAATATCAGTAGAGTATCACTCACTTTCATTAGAGCGGCAAGCCAGGAGGTCAGCCAGGTGGCAGGGGTGAAGACGCCCAGCATGGCAAAATCAGCAGGAATTCCCCAGGAAATACGGGGCCACCACCCAGGCCACCCCCCATAAAGTAAATATTCCGAATAGGCCGCACGAAAAGTTTGATAACGGAAAATGCCATCGTGGTAGGGTAACCACAAAGAAGAGAACATGGGCCAATGAATGGCCAACAAACAGGCCAGGGCAATGGCTAGAAGAAAACGATGTTGGCTCTGTTCAGTCAAAACTGGGTCCATCCTTGAGGGGGACGTAACCAGCATCTTTTAAAATTTTTTGTCCTTCTGCTCCCCGCACCCAGTCCAGATAGTCCTTAACCGGACCTTCTGGGTGTCCCAAGGTATACATGTAGAGGGGGCGGGCAAAGGGATAAGTACGATCCGCCACCGATTGCACCGATGGATAGACGCAAGGCGTGTTTGCTGCATCCTTGATGCACAGAACTTTCACTCCATCGGTAATATAGGCCATGCCCGCATAGGCGATGGCACAGGGGGTGTTGGCAGTGTGGTTGACCACCTCCCGGGAATATTCCAGGCTGTCCATTTCTGAATTAAACTGCACGTTATCGGAGCCAATACGATTTTTAAAAAAGGCATAGGTCCCGGAGGTATTCTTGCGGCTGATGCGTTTGATCTGGTTGCTTTCGCAGGCAGCAAATTCTGTATCCAGTTGTTTCCAATGGGTGACATGTCCAATTTTTTCAAAAATGTTGCGCAATTGGTCCACTTCGATCCCTTCCATGGGATTTTTATCATGCACCAGGATGACCACCGCATCCCAGCCAACGATGAATCCCATGGGCTTGGGTTGTCCCATTTGTATCGCCAGATTAATTTCTTTTTCTTTGACCGCCCGACTGGAGTTGGCAATATCAGAGTGACCGTTGATCAAGCTGGCAATCCCATTACCAGAGCCACCACCGGTCACGTGAATTTCCACCTTTTCCAGGGGAACATAATTTCCCCGCAGGGAGCCTTGCAGGGTCTCCTGTCGTTTTTTATCCAGGTTTTTATTGCGTTGTACATAGGCTTCCGCCCAGGTGGTGGCCACCTTGTACATGGTGTCCGATCCTTTGTTACGGATCATTTGCGAGGGCAAAGCGGCCTGCACCAAGGCAACAGACCCCAGTAATACAACAACCGACAGAAAGATCAAGAGTTGCCTCATCGTGCCTACACCTATTTTTTGGCAAGGATCAGACGACCAATCCCTTGTTGACAGTGAAGAGGGACATCCACGGGCAGACCAGCCTCAAAATCTTGGGAGGTTATCCAGAACTGAACCATTTCATTGCTCATTTGTCCCATGGCTACCATGGATTTGGCCAAGCGGTTGCGGTCAAAAAAGGCGAAGGGTTCATCCAGGATGACACACTGGGGGGTGCGGACGGAGCGACTGACCAGTGCCTGGGCCAAGGCAAAGCGCACGGCCAGCAACAATTGCTGCTGAACCCCGGTGGAAACTTCTGAGAGTTCCACAAAGCCTTCTTTTTCAGAAGAGTAAAGGGTTACCTGCATGGCATCGTCCATATTGAGATGCTGGAATCTGCCCTCGGTAAATAAAGGCACAATGCGGGAGAGGTGACGCCGCAATTCCAGATTAAAGGCAATGAGTAACTCTTTGGCAGCCCCATCCAAGAGGAGAACCCCCGCCTGTCGAACCCGAATGGAGCGTTCCTCATTGACCATCATGTCGTTCAGGCCGTTCAGTTGCCCCAGCAGACGATGCCCCTCTTGTTGGCGGTGCTCTTCTGCGGTGATCTGGCTACGTAAAGAGAGGGTATCATTCCGGCATTGCTTTAAGCGCAGGGCACTCTCCTGTACCTGTTGGGAGATATCCTGATTGAGACCTTCCAGGTCTTCCATGTAGCGTTGCAAGAAACCAAGCAGTTTCTGGCGGCTCTCCTGCCAGGTATCGGCATAGACCAAAGCAGCACCAGAGCCATTGCGCCACTGGTTAATCTTGGCAATCCAGGAGGCTTTATCCAGGGAACCCAGCATTTCCAGGCGTTCTGGCAGAGGTTTCTCCAGGCTGGCATCGATTTTTTGGCCCATTTTGCGTTCATCTTGGGCGCGGGCCTCTAATTTGGCCAATTCGCTGCTGGAACCGGCCACCTGATGACGTTGATGAAGATAACGTCCCAACCAGAGGGCGGCGACCACCGAAAGGGCAACGGCGACCACCAGGGGTTGTTCGGCCTTGCTGGTGTCCCAGAAGGGGAGGGCAGCCTTCAGTTTGGGCAAGTAGGGGGCCAATTTTTCGGGGAAACGGGTGACTCCTGCCCATACACCCCACGCGAGGGAAGCGGCAGACAGAGAGAGGGTGGTCCCCAATCCATGCCAGCGACGCCAGCGTTGAAAGGAACTGACCAAGGAAAGAATACGCTGCCGCTCCTGGGCATACCCTTGAACTTTGGAATCCGTCTCCTCTTTCCGCTCTCCCAACCACAGGGAGATGCCCTGTCGTTGCAGGGTGACATCTTCCAAAATGGCGGCAAGATCGCTCAAACGGTTGCGCCAATCCTTGCTCCACCGCTCCAGACCGGAACCGGGATCCTTTTCCACCTCTACCAGATGGTTTTCCAGGCAGCTCTTTCGATGGTGAAGAAGGGCTTGATCCAGACCATCCAGCAAGGAGTGCCATTCTTGTTGGGTGCGGTCCAAATTTTGGTCTGGAAAGGCCTTGACCGCCTGCTCCACCCGGTTTTTGGCATCGTTGATGCTTTGGGCGAACGCTTGCCACTGGCTGATGGTTTGCTGTGCCCTTTCCGCAGTGGTTTCCGCCTCTTGCAATTGGTTTTGCAAGCGACCCAACAAGGAGAGATCCAGATTGAGGGCGCGGATTTTCTCTTCCACACCTGCATGTTGTTCTGCCATGCGGGTGATGGCCCGTTGGCTGTCCTGGATTTCCAATTGGTAGGCACGACGTACCCCGTCCAAATCTTCCACCCCTGCCAAGGCACGGATGGTAGGGATCATGCCAGGCAGGGAGGGGGCGGAGTCGGGGCGTTCATTGCGGCGTTGGGGAAGATAGAGGGTTTCCACAAAGCGGGGATAATCGAATCCCACCGCCTCACGAACAGCCGGATTGACGGCCTCCAGACCCCGTAAGGGGAAACGGCTGCGTTTTTTGCCAAAGCGTGCCCGTTGTCTGCCTTCCGAATCAAAATGACGAATAATGATGTAATCGGAGCCATCGCGACCGGTGAATTCCATCTCCACCCCGGCGGTGGCGGCTCCCCAGCGTACCACCTTGGCGGTTTCACCCGCTTCCAGGGCAAAGCTGCGTCCGAATAGGGCCAGACAGATGGCCTCCAGAATGGCGGATTTGCCAGACTCATTGGCTCCGCTGATGGCGATGATGCCTTTTTCGGGGAGTCCGGTTAGTTCCAGCCGTTCAAATTTGAGAAGATTGTCGGCAATCAGTTTGCGGATGATCATGCCTCATCTCCTCCCACAATTTGATTTTGGGGTGGGATGGTTTCCCGCAGACGATTGAGGGTGAGGGTGATGGCTTCCTGGAAAATGCCGTCATCGTAGTCAGGCAGGGTGTCCCGCAAGCGGGGAAGTTCCTGCTCGCTGAAGCGGGCGATGGCGGTGGCGGGGTCTTGAATTTTGAATCCCCGGTCCACCAGCGTTTCATCCGCAATCTGAAAGTCGTCCTGTCCGCCGGTCTCGCTCAAGTCGTCCTCCCCGTCTGCCCATGGAATGAAACAATCTCGCCAGTCTCAACTATACCACTGTGTGTGGCCAGGTTCAAACCGAAGAAGAAAGATTCTACACATTTTGACGGGCAATAACAGGCGAGACAAGATTTGCGGGCAACAGGAAAGCTGCCCCCAATAACAGAGCCTGGCAAAAAATGAACAAACCCCACCCTCCGCCTTTTCAAGCGGAAGGCAGGGCTGTTACGTGAACTTGCACAGAGGAGGTCAGGAGAGTCCGGCGGCAGAGGCGCGACGCAGTTTTTTCTTCATGCGACGAAAAGCCTCGGCCTTTTTACGGCGTCTCCGCTCGGAGGGCTTTTCAAAGTATTTGCGCTTTTTCATCTCCCGGAACATACCTTCCCGGTTCATTTTTTTCTTCAGCGCACGAATGGCCTGGTCCACATTATTGTCGTAAACATCAACCCTCACGTGATTCCGCTCCTCCTAAAGCAGATAGGGAATGGGTAGGGAGCAAAATGGCCAAGGCCAGAATAACTCCCCAACCTGCGTGTTACAATATCAGAGCCACTGCAATCATCAGGCAGTGGGGTTTTTTACTCCCAATTGGGACAAAAGGGAAGCAAAAAAGCACACAGCCCAACTTATTTAGGAATTTTCATGGGAATGAAGGAGGGTTCCCCGTTGCGCATGAGGCGCAAGAGGACAGTTTGCCCACCTTTGACCTGTGCAAAGGCCTCATGAAAATCTTCCACTTTCTGAATGGACTTGCCTTTGATCTCCACCACCAGATCACCGGGACGGATGCCAGACTCGGCAGCAGGGGAGCCGGGTTCCACCTCGGTGATGACCACGCCAGTGGCCCCTGTTGGCAGGGAGAGTTCGTCCCGCAGCTTGCTGGAGAGATTTTTGGCCACCATGCCGAAGGAATTTTTGCCCCCTTTGTGACTGGTGACTTTTTCCGGCTCTTTGTCTTGCAGTTCACCCACCACCACGTCCAGAGTTTTGGCTGCACCATCCCGCAGAATATCCACCTTGGCTTTGGTTCCTATGGGGGTGGCGGCCACTACGGCGGGCAGATCGTGCATACGACCGATCTCCCGTCCGTTAAAGCGCAAGACCACGTCACCGGCTTTGAAACCAGCCTTATCTGCCGGGCTGTCCGCATCCACGTTGGCCACCAGAGCACCCTTGCTCTCTTCCATGTTGAGGGCTTCGGCAATCTCCTTGGTGACGGTCTGAATGCGCAGTCCCAGCCAGCCACGGGTAACGCGACCATGTTCCTTCAATTGGGTCATGATCCCTTTGGCCATGTTGACCGGGATGGCAAAGCCAATACCCATGTTACCGCCGGTGCGGGAGAAAATGGCGGTGTTGATGCCCACCACCTCCCCTTTAAGATTAAAGAGGGGGCCACCAGAGTTGCCGGGATTGATGGCAGCATCGGTCTGGATAAAATCATCATAGGGACCAGAGCCAATCACCCGTCCTTTGGCGGAAATGATGCCAGCAGTCACCGTGGCCTCAAGTCCAAAGGGGTTGCCAATGGCCATCACCCAGGAACCCACCTCCGCCTGATCCGAATCCCCCAAAATGGCCGGGGTGAGATTTTTGACCCCATCGATGCGAATCAGGGCCAGATCGGTCTTGGCATCCCGTCCCACCAGGGTGGCGGTAAACTCCCGCTCATCGGTGAGGCGGACCTTGATCTGGTCGGCATCTTCCACCACATGGTTGTTGGTGAGGATCAAGCCTTGGGAGTCAACGATCACACCCGATCCCAGACTACGGGATTTGTGTTCCCGTTGTTGGGGCATTTGTTCCATGAAGCGGCGGAAAAATTCATCCAGGGGGGATTTGCCCTGAAACTCCTGTAGAGGATTTCCTTCTTCAGAGTTGCTGCTGGCAACCTTTTGTACGGTGCTGATATTCACCACCACCGGTTTGAGTCGTTTGGACAGCTCTACAAAATCAGGCAATTCAGCCGCCAAAGCGGGGATTGCCAAAAAAAGACCCAACAGTAAACCCGTTACAAGGCGCAACCCGTTCATCTTAACCTAGTCCTATCCGCAGTGATCATCGCAATGGAAAGAGTTACCCACCAGATCCGGTTTTTTGATCACCGGTTGAAAACGTCCTTTGGCGTCTGGGCCATGGGTATGGTGGCGCAGCCACCAGAAAAAGAGGGCCACCGCCAGCAATCCGGCAAGGGCAGCCATGCCATCGGCCATATCCTCCGAGCCGTAGGGGAGCATAAGGGTTCGCACACCAGCGGCAGCCAGAAAGAGAAAAAAGAGGGGCATGAGATAGACCAGAAAGGAGGCGCGGAGAAATTGGCGTTCGGAGATTTCCAGGGTGACCCATTCCCCAACTTGGGCGTGGGCTTGGTTGAGTGCCCAGACCCTGGTCTCTTCTCCCGAACGATTCCCGCCCATCATGCTGCAACTGGCCTTGGCATGACAGCCAGAGCAGCCGCTTTGTCTTTGTCCTACCACTTCGGCATAGTCGCCATTAACAGCGACTACCCGTACCTCTTCTCGCATCATGGCACCACCTCAAGGTGGAGAGTCGTCAGGGCGTTTTCATGGGGGAGAGGGCTGCCGCCGCCCGTGCCACGGGGGCCGCCACCCGCATGAGGCGATCATGCAAGGTGTGTTTCACCGGTAGGATACGTTCATTTTGGATGGCCATCATAATGGATTGGGTCATGGCTTCCGGGTCGCTCACCGTCACTTGATCGGTGATGGCGTCCCGCACCTGGGCCAAATGGCTTAAGGTCTGGCAACAATCTTCACATTCCATTAAATGTTTGATCACCGCTTCAAGAATGACATCGTCCAGCTCGCCATCCAGAAAGGCAGAGACCAGCTCAGGATTGCACTTCATGGTAATTCCCCCTAAAGGTGCCGCTGAAAAGCCGGACTTCCCCAAAACCGGTTCCAGCGACAATTGCCCGTGCAAGTCGATACACTTGCGCCCGTTTACAAAAGGTTCAATTTTACGTGCTCTATTTTTCTAATTGGATTTGTCCTTACCACCATTCAAATAATTGCGCAGTTTTTCTGCCACTTCCTGTCGTCCCCGAAAGATGCGAGAGCGGACGGTTCCTATGGGGCAATTGACCGCCGAAGCGATCTCTTCATAGGACTTTCCTTGTAACTCACGCATGATGATCACTTCGCGCATTTGCGGAGTGAGGGCATCAATGGCCTGGCGCAGACTGTCCAGCAGTTCGCTACGTAACAGGCGGGATTCAGGGGTGTCATTGTCTCGCAACTCTGGAGCGACCAACTCTCCTCCCTCTTCGGCATCAAGCTCCAGGGGATTGTGCATTTTATTGGTCGTCATGACATGATTTTTGGCTGTATTGACCGCAATTCTATAAAGCCAGGTAAAAAACGCAGACTCATTGCGAAAATTGTTCAGGGCACGGTAAGCCTTGATAAAGACCTCTTGCACCAAATCCTGAACCTTGGCAGGATCGTCGGAAACGGTGCGGGAGATGACCGAAGCAACCTTACCCTGATATTTACGCACAAGGATTTCAAAAGCCTTTTGATCTCCCTGCTTGGCCTTTTCCACCATCACAAAATCGGCATCGGGTGCGATGGTCATGCTGACATCCCGGTGTTATTTGAGCAGTTGGACACCTATATTCTCCAAAAGTTTCCTTATACTTAGTCCAACCTGGCCATAAAACTTATGGGTGCAGAGGCAGGCAAGGTTGTTCCCAGGTTTGTAATCTTGATAGAATAGTACAGAATCATGGTGGGTGCACTGGCCTTTGATCAAGGCAGATGCATCTTCGCCATTTTTATATACACCACTTTTCCCTTGCAGGCAAACCACATGGCTACTTCATCACCTGGTGACAGGGTTGTTGAGTGCGATTTTCTCATACTGGGAAGCGGGTTGGCAGGTCTTGACCTGGCCCTTCACCTGGCAGAACTGGGCAGTGTGATCATTCTGACCAAGTCGGCATTGGAGGAGTCCAACAGCCTGTATGCCCAAGGAGGGATTGCGGCAGTATTGGATCCCTTGCACGACCGCTCGGAAGATCACATCACCGATACTTTAACGGCAGGGGCCGGGCTTTGTCACCAGGATACGGTGCGTTTTGTGGTGGAAAACGGACCCCAGGCCATTCAACGGTTGATCGATTTGGGGGTGACCTTTACCAAGGATGAGCAGGGCTATCACCTCACCAGGGAGGGAGGCCATTCGGCCCGCCGGGTGATCCATGCCGCCGATGCCACCGGTAAGGCGGTGGTGGAAACCCTGCTGGAACAGGTGCAGTTTCACCCGCGTATCAAGTTGTTGCCTTATTATATGGGGGTGGACTTGATCACCTGCCATAAAATGGGCCACGTGATCAAAGAAAACCGGGTGCACGGTTGTTATGCCCTGGATATCCAGGCCAATGTGGTGCGCACCTTTCAGGCCAAGTTTACCATTCTGGCTACCGGTGGGGCAGGAAAGGTTTATCTTTATACATCCAACCCGGATGTGGCCACCGGCGATGGCATTGCCATGGCCTATCGGGCGGGCTGCCAGGTGGCCAACATGGAGTTTATCCAGTTTCACCCCACTTGCCTGTATCATCCCCAGGCCAAGTCCTTTTTAATTTCTGAGGCGGTACGGGGAGAGGGGGGTATTTTACGCTTGAAAAATGGCGAAGCCTTCATGGCACGCCACCATCCCCTCAAGGAGCTGGCCCCCCGCGACATTGTGGCCCGCGCCATCGATGCGGAGATGAAGCGCACCGGTCACGATTGTGTCTTTCTGGACATCACCCACAAGAGCGGTGACTTTATTCGGGAGCATTTCCCCACCATTTATGGCAAGTGTTTGTCGTTGGGTATCGACATCACCCGCGAACCCATACCGGTGGTGCCAGCAGCCCATTATACCTGTGGCGGGGTGATGACCAATCTGGTCGGGCAGACCACCATGGATTGCCTCTATGCCATCGGCGAAGCCAGTCATACCGGATTGCACGGAGCCAATCGGCTGGCCTCCAACAGTTTGCTGGAGTGTCTGGTCTTTGCCAAGGCAACGGCAGACGACATTCGCCATCGCCTGGAAAACAACCCACCCCACCCCCCACCACGGGTGCCAGTGTGGGACAGCTTTGATACCGGTCCCTATGAAGAAGCGGTGGTCATCTCCCACAACTGGGATGAAATTCGCCGCTCCATGTGGAACTATGTGGGCATCGTTCGTTCCAACCATCGTTTGGCCCGTGCTCATAGGCGCATTGAACTGTTGCAGAAGGAGATCAACGAATATTACTGGAGCTGCCAGATTACCCAGGATCTGCTGGAATTGCGCAATATTGCCCTGGTTGCGGCCTTGATCATCCGCTCTGCCATGCATCGCAAGGAGAGCCGGGGATTACACTTTACCATCGATCATCCCAACCGGGATGATGAACACTGGTTGAAGGATACCATCCTGCCGGTTACCTGATAGTGGTTTACCCCACAAAAAAAGCCCCGATTCGGGGCTTTTTTTGTGGGATAGGAAGAAACCTTACCAGGGCATGAAGCGATTGATAAAACTCATGGGGCGAGCAGCCGAGTTGACATCATACCCCATGCGACTCATGCTCCCGGCCATGACATGCACCGCCTGGTTCATGGAGGTCATGTTGTTGGTAATGGGTTCCAGATTGTTCAATTTTACCGACATGTTGTCGATGGTCTTGTTCATGGAGGTGACGCTCTTGTTCATGGAATTGACGTTTTCTGACATGCGCTCCACACTGTCGGTCATGCTGCGCATGTCCACCGCCATGGTTTCCATGTTATCGCTGATGTATTCCAAATGGGTAGACATCACCTCAATATTATTGGACAAATGCTGAATGCTGGCCGATAAGCTACCCATGTTGACACCCATTTTGGGGTCGATGGAGACGGCCATGGTGCGAATGTCCTGGGTCAAGCTGTAGATGAGGAAAAAGCCATACATGGCCAGGACGATGAAGGCAAAAAGGCTGGGATAGACAATGAGTTCCCAACGTTTGGCACTCTTGTCAAAACTTTTGGCGAATTGATCCAGAACGGCAGAGAAACAACCATCGCATTCAGGACCACCGCTGGCAGTAATACCGTGGGAGGCATGACCATCCGGGTTGATCGGAATCATGGGATCCCCGCCCATGGTACGGCGCATACGGTTTCTATCCGGGCAATTGCGTGGCCCCGAAGGCGGAGCAGAGGCTGGAAACTCTTCAGACATGGGCGTCATTCTCCTGGAACGACTCTTTCCACGGTCAAGATGCAGCCGGGAGATCGGGATAAAGAAATTGTGCCAAACCAATGATTTCTTCAGCCGCTTTTTGGTTTGGCCCCAGTTCAAAAACTGCGCGCCCCTCGCTGAAAGAACGCCGGTAGAGGGTGCGTTGATAAAGACGATGGGGGATAAACTCTACCCCAGGCAGGCTCTTTAAGGCATCAGCGGTTTCGTCTGATTCCATGAGGCCGGGATGGGTATCTGCCCGATTAAGAAACAGAAAAATTTTCGGGCGTGTATTTTGTTTGGCCAAGGCTTCGTCCACCATGGTCAGGAAGCGTTGGGTAGCCCAAACATCCGCCTGGCTGGGGGGAACAGGAACCAGGATACGGTGGGAGACCCGGATGGCTTGCCGCATGGCCCAAAGGTTGGAGGCTCCCACATCCACCAGAATTTCACCGTCTGCGTGCTCCCGAAAGACCTTTTCCGGGTCGGTATCCGGTCGATAGACTTTAATATTGGGCTTGACCTGGTCTTCCTGCCGGACTTCTGCCACGTCGCTTAACGTGGCCTGGGGGTCCAGGTCGAAGGCCACCACGTCCACACCGGCCCTGGCAAGCCAAATTGCAAGATTGAAGGTGACGGTGCTTTTTCCGCAGCCGCCTTTAAGATTACCGATCACCGTGATCATGATAAGGTGCCGTGCTCCCTGAAATGGTGAACGGTGGGGAGACCAACCGTTGCTGGCGCACTGTACCAAGCCGTATTTAACCAATCTTTGCACGTTACGCCATTCCGTTGGTCTTTTCAAGGAGTCATACAGCACACCATGATGGGAAATACGTTTTCCACCGGGAATTGGGAAGAAAAATCGGCTATTCTTGTCTACTATTATACAACCATCTACAGGGACAGAAGGGAGTTGTCGGGTGATCAAGGTTAATGAATACTTCGATGGCAAGGTCAAATCGCTGGCATTTCAAACCGCCACCTTACCAGCCACAGTGGGGGTGATGGTTGCAGGCGAGTATGAGTTCAATACCTCCCGGCGGGAGACCATGACCGTCATCAGCGGTGCTTTAACGGTCCTGTTGCCCGGTGCCAGCGATTGGCAGACCTTCCAGGCAGGGGAAAGCTTTGTGGTGGCGGCGGACGGCAAGTTTCAATTGCAGGTGGCGTCGGATACCGCTTATCTGTGTGTCTTTGGTTGAGTTGAACAAGGGGAGGGTGCCATGTTGATGATGCTGTTGTCGCCGGCAAAAACCATGACATGGCATCCCGTTCCGGCGGGGTTACCCACCACCCTGCCGGATTTCCTCCCCCAGGCTGAAACATTGACCAAGGTGGTGTTGGAATTGAATCTGGCGGAAATCCGTCAGTTGATGAATTTGAGCATTCCTCTGGGTCAGGAGGCGTTAAACCGCTTCCACCGCTTTTCCCCACCTTTCACCCTGGAAAACAGCCGTCCCGCCGCCCTCTATTATCGGGGGGATACCTATGTGGGCTTGGATGCGGATACCCTGTCTCTGGAGGATTGGAGCTTTGCCCAGGAGCGGTTGGTAATTTTGTCGGGATTCTATGGGGTCTTGCGACCCCTGGATTTGATCCAACCCTATCGGTTGGAAATGGGGGTCTCCCTTGCCAATGAACGGGGGAAAAACCTCTATGCCTTTTGGGGGGAGAGTCTCACCCAATGGTTGGATCAACGCTTGGGTGCGAACGGGACGGTGATCAACCTGGCTTCGGAAGAGTACGGCAAGGCGATTCAGCCCCAGGGATTGCAGGGGAGAATGATCACCCCGGTCTTTCAGGAAATTCGCCAGGGTAAGGCACAGGTGATTGGGTTGTTGGCCAAGCGGGCCAGGGGACGCATGGCCCGTTTTATTATCGATCATCGGGTGACCGAGGCCAGTCAACTGCAAAGCTACCAACAGGAAGGGTACACCTTCAACCCCGCCACATCCACTGAAAATCGCTGGATTTTTGCCAGAGAATCGTGAGGGGACCATGAACATTGCCGGTTTGCTGCAAACTGGGGAAGTGGTCGCTGTCAAGGCCCTGGTGCAGGCGCAAATTCAGGCTCTCAATCTGGAACTGGGACAATTGCTCACCGCCAAGGTGACCCAGGTGGCAGAAAATGGTCGTGGTATCTTGCAACTGGCGGATGGGGGGCTGCTCTCTTTTATCAAAGGTGGTGCCCTCAACGAAGGGGAACAGGTGCGCTTGCAGGTGGTGCGCACCCTGCCGGAGATGACCTTGCGGGTGGTCTCCACCGAGGCAGGGGAGGCGGGTCGCCTGGCGGATACCACTCAACGATCTGTGTTGCGTGCCCCGGATATTTTCTCCCGCTTGCTGCGTTTTTCCGGTCTGATGCCTGCTGCTGCGGATTCCACCGGGGAGGTGGATTTGCCCCCGGAAGGTAGAGCACCCACCCAAAATTTGCCACAAACAACGGTGCGAGAGGGAGCACAACCAGCGGCCAGAAATGTCTTGCCTGAACTGGTGCGTGGCACGGTGGTTTATGGTGAGCGGGTGGTCCAGGCCGAAGGGGGGCGTGGGCCGGTCACGGCATCTTTGTCCCGTCCGCCGGTGGTGGTTCAAAATCCGTTGGATTTGGCCAATCAACTGGTGAGTGGTGGGGGCGAAAAATTATCCCAGGTGGTGCGCAATGCCCTTCCCCATGTATCCCTGTTTGACCTGCAACAGGGACGGGTGGAGGGTTTGGTCAAACTGATGACCGGCCAGCAGCAGGAGCAATCCCTGCCTTTGCGTGAGGCCATCCAGCGATTGCGGGTGGCAGCGGAATCACTGAAATGGGTCAAGAGCGACACCCTCTCCCCGGAAGAACAACAGGCCATCCGTGACACCATCCGGGAGGCAGGCGGGGAGGGAGCCGTCTTGCGGGAGGCCAAAACCGCCTTGCAGCGTTTGGGAGATGTGTTGGCCGCCCAGGATTTATTGCCGAAAAATCAACCCGCCGCCGATGGTTCCACCTTTTTGGGATATCGGGTGTTTTGGATGCCGGAAGGGGGCATGGGGGAGATATTGTGGCGGCGGGAAAAGGAGGCTGAAAAAGGAGGAGGGGAAGGAAAACAGGGATTCAGTGTATTGCTCTCCCTGCAACTTTCCCGTTTGGGCTTGGTGCAGGCCCATATTTCCATGGGAGAGGGCTATCTCAACGTGGCCATTTCGGCCAGGGATGAACAGGCGTTGGAAGCCTTGCGCCAGGATATTGGCGACTTGCGTAACCATTTGATCCAGGCTGAACTTCCCTTGCGAACCCTCAATCTGTCCAGACTCAATGAAGAGGCCATGCAGGAGGAGCGGCGGCAAAAGTTGGGATTCACCGGCAGCCTGCGCATGGAGGCTTGAATGGACGACCCCTCCGACCAACGCCGCCGCCAGGCAGTCGCCCTGCGCTACCAGGCAGGCAAGGATTCCGCCCCCAAGGTGGTGGCCAAGGGACAGGGACGGCTGGCGGAGACCATTTTGCAAAAGGCCAAAGAGGCGGGGGTTGCCCTGGTGGAGGATCCCGATCTGGTCTCCTTGCTGGGTAAAATACCGGTGGGAGAAAACGTCCCCCCCGATCTTTACAAGGCAGTGGCAGAAATTCTTGCCTATGTTTATCGCATCAATAAAAAGGCCATGCCTGAACCTGTTGGGTATGAGTGAGGGGGTAAACAAGGTGAGCAATGAAGAAAAAATAGATTGTTCGACAAGGGAAGCATTGGTGGATGTGGATGCCGGACATGTCATGGATCATTGTGCCGACCAGGTTTGGGCCGATAGCCTCAATAGCAATACTCCGCTGCCGTTGCCTCAATGATGGAGTTGGAGGACCTGGCATGGTTGCAAGAGTGCTTTCCCTTTCATCCGTCTGCCGTGGCAGGTGCTGGTTTCTGGCCTGGTAAGTGACTCCAAGAAAAGACTGGACATCAAGGAAAAAACCCATTTGTGTCCAGTCTATTCTACAGTTGATATCAATCAGTTGGAAGATTTTGCTTGCCATAGCATGAAGAACAGGAGAGGATAAGCACAGAGATGGGTCGTCTGGCAGCGGGAATAAGTCGTGTGTAATGGGGTTGCGTCCTGTCCGGCCACCTCCTATGTTCTCCGCTTTGCAATTCGTTTTATTACGGGAGGCAGCTATGTCTCTAGCGATTGTAGGTCCAGGAATGCAAGTTACTTTGCCGGAAGATGTGTTGGGGAAGACGACCATCCACGCCGGAGATGTGCTGGAAGTTTCAATCCAAGAGGGAATGATTTTGTTGAAACCACATGAGCAAGACCGCGCTACTGCCATACGCGGTTTGATGACCAAGATTAAAAAGCCCCCACCGGGTGATGAATTTGCCAACTTGACGGAAGACGACATCATGGAACTTGCTATTCAAGAGATCGCTGAAATGCGGGCAGTAAGAGACGGTCAGTGAATCTGGTCATTGACTGCAATGTATTCATATCTGTCTGTCTTGGAAGTGATACCTGTAGAGCGGCGGTTGAACATGCCCACGTAAACCATCAGGTTTGTTGTTCCCTAGCTACATTGCAAGAACTTGAATCCACCTTGCTGAAGCAGAAATTCCAAAAGGCATGGTTCCAGGAAAATGCTCTGCATCTGTTGGCCATGCACAAGCGTTATGGCAGGGTGATTACCCCGGTTGCCTTGGGGTTTTCCATGCCGGATCCCAAGGATGAAATCTATCTGGCCACCGCCATGGCGGGCCAAGCAGATGCCATCATTACGGGCAACCTCAAGCATTTCCCGCCTCTCTTGTGTGGTCCCGTGCGTATCCTCTCCCCACGCCAGTATTTGACCGAAACCCGCCACGATTGCTCCAGGTAATACGGCAAGAATACGCTGTATTCATTGAATAAAATCAGCTAAATCCATTCTTTCCTTCCCGGCTTGTCCTTACTCGCAGAATGAAAAAAAACAGGAAGGGTGCAGGCATGAATCTGGTGTCACCATAGGGATTTCATTTATTGCCATAAGAAAAATACTTATGGTGTCACCAGATTTACGCAGCATCATTTTTTTCCTGGAAAGGCAAAATTCCTCTTGCAACTGGGGAGGGGTCCATATATGTCCCCGTAATTCCCCAAATAGTAACCTGTTTATTTCCGCTGGAGTTTGTCCACTATGTTGAGGAGATTGTGTTTGGTGAGGGATTTGGTGCTCATCTCAATCGATGGTTTACCTTCATCTCCAGTATTTCGGCGTTGGCCTCGTTTTCATATGTTTTTGCAATCTTCATGAGAAGCATTGAAGAAACAAATGGATGGGATATTTGCAGTGCTGTTGCCCACTTACGGTACTTTTGGGCCATCTCACGTTCTTGGTTGCCGCCTGTATGAAGGTAAACACCTCTAGAGTTGTAAATGCCAATACTGGCTCCGCTCAATATTGCCTCAGACTTAATATCCTCCATCACTTCACGTACTGGTTCACAAGGCCAAATACCATCCTGGCCAACCGGGGCATGGGAGAGTAATTTGCCAATGCATTGATCGCCTATTTCAGTACGCCCAAACTCAGTGCAAGCCTTACGAACCGTAGCAATCCATTGTTGCAGAAGGTCTGACGACAGTTTACCAAAATTGTCATGGCCGGGGATACGTTGGATGGCTGTCAGCAATGTGTAACAACGACTGGCCATAGTTTGGACGCTCTCAGGTGGGATTATAAAATCATCCGGGTCTGGGGCATCGTCATTCCGTTTATATGACCAAACGATTGCCTGAACGAAGGTTTCAGGATGTTCTTCAATATAACGCTCAAGATTTGGAATTCCACTATCCTCTTGGTCAGGGTTCATCTCGCGGGAGAGAACTTCAACATAGGTAAATTCAAGGCTCGCCTTTTGGTCAAGGGTGAGGGCAGGACTGTTGTTTAAATGCTGAAATGCATTTCTTATATCATAACTATCTGGTAAGTATTCATCGGTATGCTTCCCTCCTGCTTTGGCCATTTCTGATAGTAGACGAAATAATAGAGGTGCATCGAGTATGGTCTGCTTATACTTCACAAGGAAGAAAGCCGCACATGGCCGTTTTGCTTCCAATAGCCTTGTGACGGCTTCAAATATATCATCATCTTTGTAATACAGCCAATCTGGATCTACGCTACTCCAATAGTGAGTGGTTATAGACTCACCAAGAAGATCGACCAGGTTCCAGGTGCTTTGGCCAAAGGGGGCAAGAAGCAACAGTTGAACAATCGCTTCTTGAGATTGGTTTGATATTATGCTATTAAGAATTGCAAGCCTTTTACTATCATCTGCTACTGCTTGGAGTAGACCTACTACCAGATTTTTGTATGAAAATAAATTTTTGTTGCCAACAACAATTTTGGCAAGTGCCAGACATAGTAGATCTTGAACCTCTTGTTCAGTCAAGAAGGTATGGGCTAGGAGATTGCCAATTAACCTTGAAGTTTCTCCTCGTTCAGATAGTGCCAAGATTCCGGCAAGACCTTGGTGGGTGAAAATATCTTGCAAGGCGTCGGTTCTTAGTTTCTTAATATGCTCTTGACGCTGGTCGAAGTCTAATTCGTCTATATTTTCAAGTTCGTTGGTGGATTCGTCTATCCACCCATTCTGGAATAACCATGCGTGTTTGTTCAGGATATCGTTTGACTCCAGTTTTTTAATGACGGCTTCACTTGTGGTTGAAAGACTGACAGCCTCTTCATCATTCAATTTATGTTTCGCCCGACGGGATCGAAATGAAACCCGGATCGTTTCGCGCATGGTAGCTTTGTCCCTGTCGCTGGCTTTATTCAATGCCCAACCTTCAACCAACGACCACACGCGGGCCTGGTGTTCCCCGCTTAGACGGTGCAACCGTTTAACAAGATCGCACAACATGTCTAATGAATGTTCTTCCCATGTCAGTGCCATTTCAACCATTTGGCGAACGAAATCACGGATTGGTTCCCACGTTGAAATTGGTTCGCCGCAACCCATACCCTCGGACCGCCAGCAAAATTTGTGGTTGTAATGGCCAATCGTGTCATGGTCCCCAAATTGTTCAACGCAGAGGTGCCAAGCAACAGCGGGGTATTCTTTTTTCAGCTTTTGCATAAGGGCTATACGTGTTGGATGGTCGGCAGCCGTCTGTGGCATCCAGGATCGGAAAATGTTTTTCAGGGAGTTGAATGGTTTATTTAACCAATTGTCATTGAGGGGAATTTGTGAAAGCCTGGCCAGAATAAGCGCAGCACGTGGCAGAGTTTGAGGATTCCAGGAGAGTCCTTCAAGTGCCCACAGTAAACCGGTCCGGTTAGGGGTGTTGCCAAACAGACTGGAACCCATTGGACGGAAAAGTTCCAATAGGGTGGGTTCATTGGAATTAAGGTCGCGTTCAAGGATGGAAAGAAACTCGTCCGGGGCCGCTTCTGCATAACTGGTAAGGGCGTGACTTTGTGTCTCCCATGTTTTTTTGGAGATAGGTGATTTGAAAATGCCCCGTATTAGAAGTGTCGCCTTGACTTCAGTATCCACCCCCAGGCGTTCCTTGAATAATGTTCCACCGTGAACAGACAATAATACCAGTGTCTCCAGAATGCCTGCCCGGAATGCACTGGAAAACGCATGGTTTTTGCCACGGAAAAGAGCAGCCCATCGTTGTTCTTCTGATAGGTCAAGTAATGGATCATCCTCACCCAGGATCATACTTGCCATTTCAAAAAACCGGTTCAGGTCCGCTTCTGTTAGCATGTGGGCTATGGCGTGCAGCAGATCAAACTTGGATACCACGCCACGGTTTCGGTCTATGGACCAGAGTGGAGCATCCTCCAATAGTGTGAGGTTTTGGCATTCCCTTTCCAGTTGTTCATAAGGCAAATCATCCGCCAATAACGAAAGTCCAGCCTTGTCGGTCTCGTTTTTACTGTCCCAAGCTCCAACAAAAAGGAATGGAATAAGGTTTTTGGCGGTCTGGGGATTGAATGCCCACGCTGGAGTTCGTATTGCAGGAACCTTTGAAAGAAGGCGGCGTAACACTGTCAGCGACCGACCAGACTGTTCCATCAATTGGGCTATCCGATCGCGTTCCATACCCATCAATTTGAGAGCCTGATGGAAGGTATCGTAGTTTGTTGGGCCTAGAGTAATATCGAATTTTATGTTTAATGTATTGTGGGGGTAGATCCTAAATAGGTGGGTAGTTTTCAGGTGAGGCGCAAGTTCTTCGTCAATTTCAGGCTTGTAGCTAACTGCAATGAATGACTGCGCCCCAACTGCCAATTTTGGAAAGATACCTGGTTGATCAAACACAATGACCTTGTCACGATAAATGGCCAATTCCTCACCTGCTTGTTCACCCAATAACTGGGACAGGAAGGCAAGTCCCTCTTGGGCAGAGTCAGCAGCAATAAATATGGGGTTTTCAGGGGGGGAAGACAGGCGTTTCAGAATAATCTCTTTATTTGTCTCAATGGCAGGGCTGAACAAAGAGCCGTTCAGGTGTGGTTCAGTGGCTTCGGACCAATCTGTCCAGCATTTATCAAGTGTACGCACCTGATTTCCTTGCCAGTTTATCTCATTGGCAAACCAGGCTTGTGCCGGCAATGATTGCTCCAGCCATTGTTCAATATCACTGGCATCATAGGCGCGAACATCTTTCCATTGGCACATGGCCTTCTTTTGAGCGGACCAGCCATCTTTTCCGGTCCATCGATGAAGAGTAACAAATATAAAAGTGATTTCGCCACACTCTTGATTACGGCTATTGAATTCCTTCGTCCGTTTATCAAAATCTTTTTCGGCCTTCGTATTAGGATTAGCTTCTATACTAAACTCCCAAACGGATCGTCCAGCGGGTATCCAGGGGGTTCCCTGGTCGGCTTCAACGAAACCGTCCCGTCCATGGCGTTGGGCATCCTCGTTGCCTGGAAAGTCTGCTTTTGTAAGGTTGCGACCGGTTGAGTTTACCAGAGTGCGCAGGAAAACTGCCAACCGAGAACGTGCAGAAAGGGTTTTGCTCCAACTTTCAATCTCATTGGCTTTGATCTGTAAGAAAGGAGGGATGTTGTTCCTGGTTCCAGGAGGAACTACCATCTTTCTGGTCTGGGCTTCTTCATAGTTTGTTTGCATGTCCATCAGTTTCTTAAGTGGAAAATTAAAGGCATTGGCCAGGCGCGTGGCCATTTCAGGGGACAAGGCTGCCTTGCCGTTGAGCAGGTTGGAGAGGGCTGGGCGACCAACGGCCAAGAGATTGGCTGCTTGGGTGATGGTCATGCCAACCGGGATGACTTCGAGCTTGATTCGATGCCCAGGGTGGGGAACGTTGGTGTGAAAAGTCATGAAGGTCTCTTTGGTCAAATTGGTTAGGTTAATGTTGACATATGTATCGTGTAACGCTACAAGCATCATGCATGAAGATAGTCTTATCGTCAAGGAAATTATTTACCTGTTCACCCTAGCTCTCCACCCTTTGTCAACAAGTCCTAAATTATGGGGATACAATACTTAAATTATTGGGACACAATACTAAATTATTGAAATTATAGAAATTATTGGAGCGCAATAATAAATTATTGAAATTATATGGACACAATACTAAATTATTGAAGGAAATTTCGGGGACATGGAATTTCCGGGACGCCCTACGAAATTTGAAGCTGCGTCACCCCGGAGGAGTTGCCCGAACTGGCCAGGAAGGTGATTGCCTGGATGAAAAAACACCCATAGTTTGAGGAACGCCGGCAGTCGATCTCCAATCTATTCCTGTATACATTGACGGCACTGGGGGTAAAATCGCAAACTCAACCCATGTCCAATTTTAACCTGGAAGAGGTGCCTACCATGTTGCAGACCAGGATCGAGCATTGGAAAAAAGAGAGGAAAAAGGAGTGGCGGCAGGAGGGCGTTCATGAGGGAGGCGTTCTTACCCTTCTTCGTCTCATGGGCCGTAAGTTTGGCACTGTCCCCGATTGGGCCAAGGCCAAGCTGGCGAGTGCCGATCCGGAAACTTTGGGAAAATGGACCGGTAGAATTTTAGACGCCGACTCGCTAGACGCTGCCTTTCAATAACCCCGTATACCGCCTTTTGCAGGTATAAAACACAGAACATGCAAACGCTTGTCCAGATAGCCAACTGCCACAAACCGTTGTTCCGGATAGACCTGACGGACATTCTCATCGATTAGGGCATCCTGCCATCCAAATTCAGCAACTCAATCAAAAGGAAGCTGCCGCGTTTCTGTGTTCCAGAGATTTTTGGCTGGGTCATCGGTGATCTTCATACCTCTCATTGTCGTAACTCTTTCCCAGGGATGCAACCATGAAACGCCCCGGCGGTCTTGACCTGCCCAATTCCATCCAGTGGACCGACCGTTGGGTTTGGTGGCCGATGGTCAGAGGGTAATTCGTGGCAGGAACAGGAAATTCAATCCATCATTCAAAGTTGACAGGAATTGACAACGAAGGCCGTTTTATTGCAGACTGCGGACGGAGCCTGAGAAACTCCTTACAAAAGGCGGGCAACCGCCCCCGGATATTTTGGTGGTTTTTTTGTGTCTGAAAATTGGGACATCGAAGAGATGTGCCCGATTGGTTCGCCAGACTCCGGGGGAGACATGCGTATGTCCAGGGTGAAAGCCTAAAGGCATGTCTGCCCGACCTTTTGCGGGTTTCTCAGCCCCCGGAGTGCGCGTGTTCACCAGACGTAGGTGCTCCGGTGTCGATTATGACAGGAGCCTATGCATGAGTGCCACCAATCCCTCACAATCGTCCAATGATCCAGGCCAGAGCATTCCTGTTTTTTGGGGAATGCTGGGTGAGAAACCCATGCTGGTTTGTGATGCCCTTAGTCTGTACACCTTTTTGGGGATAGGGCACACCTTTCCCTCCTTGCTCATGATTCGGATTGAAGAACATTATTTTAAGGAGTATAGGGACTTTATCATCACCGAAGTTGAGGTGGTTCCCGCCCATGCCAGTCCAACCGGACGTGCCCGGTGGCGATACGATTATCATCTCTCCCTGACCATGGCCAGGGAGTTGGCCATGTTGGAAAACAAGCAAAAAGGCCGCCTGTTGCGACAATATTTCATGGATTGTGAGCAGAACCTCTCCCAACCCGCCTTGTTGTCCCCACCTGCCGAACTTCCTGCCCCCTACTCGTTGAATGATGAGGTCATCGGTGCAGCCTGCCACCTTCTGTTGGCCTTGCTCAAACTCAATTTACCCCAACACACCCATTCCCAACTTGCCAAACTGAATCCAGTCATGGTGCAAGGAATAACCGGTTTGGTCAATCATTATTGCCAGCTTGCCCAGCGCAAGAGTTACCCAGAATAGTTTAGATAAAAATGGACGATCATCCTCGCTATTCCGGCGATATGGATGTTTTCCATGACTGTGAGGAACGGGTAGCCTTCGCCTATAGGCAGGATAGTGCGCTGTTGCGGGAGCAGGGGTTTGTACTGGAGGAGCCACGGCGTGAGCCAGCCTTTTATGTTGTTCTGGTTCGCCATGGCGACCAAGTAACTTATAGCCACTCCCAATGCCGTCAGGTTGCAAAGTTCATAACGTCCATCAAAGGCAGCCGCATGGGGCAAGCCAGGGATGATTACTGGAAAATCTGCTCAATCTTCTCCGCACCAAAAATTTTCTTGCTCCATCCCTTCAGGGTGTCCAGGTCGGCTTCCGACAGTTTAGTGCGCACCCAGTCAGGAACTGCGCCAAAACGATCCTGAAGTTGTTCAAACAGCATTTCGGCTCTGCCTTCCAGCTTGCCTTTCAGCTTGCCTTTTCGCTCATACTCCATCGCCCATTTTTCAACACGTGCGGCTAACATAATGACTACCTCCTGAAAATTTTCGGGAACAACATGTGGGGTTTCCACCTTGAGCCGGGTCAATCCTGCCAGCAACAACTCCCGAAACAAATGCTTGACCGGCGGTCCATCCGGGTGCTTCGCAAACCATGCCGCAGCATCCTGGGCCGCTCGCACCATGCCTTCCGGGTCTGTGGGGTGTTCCATCCTGAAAAGAATGGCGGACAGGTAAGGGCTTGCCTCCAGCATTTCCTTGGGGTAGGAACCCTCATCCATCACATAATAACCCATTCCCGGCTGAAAATTCCACAAGGAAGAACCCGCTGGCAGTCGAATCATCGTTTGAACCTGGGTGGCGGCATCCCAACGAGGTTCGCCATTGTATAACAGTATTGGCAGAATAGGGGGCAGACCATCCGCTGCCTTCAATTTGCGCTCATCCACCAATTGTTGATAAAGGAGAAATGCATAACCCCCATAACGCAATACCATCCACTCCTCGATCCCAGACTGGAATTCCAGCATGAGTATGATAAACACGCTGCCACCCTGGCGGGTGGGGATCTCCCATACCACATCACTACGCCGCCGTTCACCCTGGCGGGCGGTGAACTTGCTGTTGTGGCGGCGCATTTTTTCCAGATCCAACAAGGCCAGCAATTGTGCATCCATAAAGGCCTGCAGCAGATCCGCTACCATCTTGGGGTAGGAAAAAAGAAGGTGATAGATGGAGTCCGTGTCACGGGCAGGTCGGGGCATAGATCACCCTTATTTCTTTCCAAAGAGGGCGTTGGCGGCGGCAAAGGGATCAGGGGTTTTGTCGATAACCGCTTCCCCTGTCAAACGTCCCTTAAAATAATCGCAAAAATTGGCCTTTTCCTTGTCCACTACCCGTTCCGCCTGCGGCTCACGGCAATCATTGTAATGGCCAGGATCATAAAAACAGCAGTTGCTGCAAACATGGGTGTGGCGTCCACACTTGGAACAGGTGGATTGCCGTGTCAACTCCTCCGGTTGCAACCCCATTCCACATCCCCAACACTTCACCCCAAGCTCCATGTCGCCCCCTTACGCTGGTTGGGTCTTTAGCACATAGGCGGTCAATGCCTTGTGAATGGGAATGAAATCACCCCGCATGGTCATCACCACATGAATTGCCTCGTTAAAATGCTGATCCCGTATGAGATTATGCAATTTCAAGGTCTGCGCCTTCATGGTGGGAAACAGGGTGTTGGCCATGCTTCCCTTCAACACATGGGATTTGGCACGGGCCGATTCATAACGCTCACCCCGCAAATCATCCTCCAAACTCTCCATCAATTGAGGAATTTGGGTAACAATCAATTCCGCCACCTCCGAATAGGCATCCTGGGGCAGGCCAATGGATTCCATGGCCGCATCCACATCCACCGTAATTGTGGACTCTGCCTTTGCTTGCGTGGTGGAAGAGGAGGGAGCAGTCTTCCGACGCAATAAATAATTCTGCAACTTGGCCTGCAACTCAGCCATGTTGATGGGCTTGCTCTGATGATCGTCCATGCCCACTTCCAGACAATATTTGCGACTGTCTTCCGTGGCGTCCGCTGTCAAGGCCACAATCGGGGTGTGGGAACGACCCAACTCTTGCTCCAACGCACGCAAATGACGGGTGGTCTGATAGCCATCCATCCCCGGCATTTGACAATCCATGAAAACCAGATGGTAGCCCTTCTCGCGAAACTTGCGAATGGCCTCATCCCCACTGGCGGCACCCGTCACCTTGTTGGAATCACATCCCAGACGGGCCAACATCAATTGCGCCAACTTAAGATTGGTGGGTTGATCATCCACCACCAAAATATCAGCCATATTCAGTTGAACCTCTTTGGGTTCCTCTGGTTCTGCAATGGTGGCCACCAGGGGGGCAGACTCTTTTTTCTGGCTTACGCTCAGCAGTCGCAACAAGGCACCATAAAGACGGTCCACCGAAAATGGTTTTTTCAAACAAACCGCTGCACCCGGCAACCCCGCCGCTTGATCCAATGCCTGATCCAAGCGGTCGCTCAACAAGAGATAACCGGCAAATGGACAAGTCAACTCCAACATGGCCAAATCTTCACGCCCATCCTGGCCCGATTTCTGGTTATAAATCACCAGTTGATAAGGGGCCTTTTTCATGGCTGCCTGCTCCAGAATGACACGGGCAGCCGAAGTCTGGGCCACATGACCAAAATTGGAACCCCAACTGGCCAAAGCATTCTCCAGCATGGTCAATTGCAACCCGCTGCTACCTACCACCAAAATACGCAAATTTTTGGGACCATCCACTGGATTGAGCAGTTTTTGACCATTCTGATATTTCAGGAAAACGCTGAAATAAAAGATACTGCCGGTGTTGGAGTAGGGGTTTTCATCCACGCCAATTTCACCACCCATCATCTCCACCAGGCGGCGACAAATGGACAGTCCGATTCCCACTCCGCCATATTTGCGACTGTTGGAATGATCTGCCTGGGAGAAAATGCCAAAAATCCGTCCCCGATCCTCTTCCGAGATGCCAATACCCGAATCCCGCACCTCAAACATGAGTTCAGCCGTGCCATCATCCCGTTTGTGGATGATGCCGCCATGAATTTCCACCATGCCGCCGGTTTCACTAAACTTGATGGAGTTGCCAATCAAGCTGCTGAAAATTTGCCGCAGACGGTTGGGATCGCCCCGCATGGCGGTGGGAATGCCGGTGGGCAAAAAGGCGGTCAGTTCTATCCCCTTGGCGTGGGCCTGGGGGGCAAAGTTGGCGGCTACCCCGTCCACCAGTTCACGCAAATCAAAATCCACCTCATCCAGCTCAAAGTTGCCGGTTTCAATACGGGCCATGTCCAGAATGTCGCTCAACAGAGAGAGCAAAGAGGTGCTGGCACTCAAGGCAAATTGTACATACTCCTGTTGCTGGGGAGTGAGGGGGGTGGTCTGGATCAACTCCAGCATGCCCATGCTTTGATTGAGCGGGGTGCGCAATTCATGGCTCATCAGCGACAAAAATTCACTCCGGGATTTTTCCCCTGCCTGCGCCTGATGCAAGGCCTCCTCCAACTCGGAGGTGCGTACCATGACTTGCCGTTCCAAGGTCTCTGCCATTACCCGACTGTAGGTATGGGCACTGGCCAGTCGCTGTACCAACTGCTGGAAAGCGTGAATGAGTCTGTCCAAGTCATCGCTTTGTTCTGCCTTGGACAGAGGGACAATCTCTTTGCTCAACTGGGCGATGCCCTCTTCGGTGGCTTCCGAATATTCGGCCAGTTGGGTCAACTGGCGAATGGGACGGGTCATGCGGGTGGAAGCCAATGCAATCAGCAGGCTAAGAGAGAGGGTGGTCAACAAGACAATCATCCACATGGACTGACCATATTGTCCCACTACTCCTTTGACCGGTGCGGTAGAAAATTCCCCCAGAAGAATCAAACTATTCTTCTCCGCCCCCTGGGAGAGGGGAACTCTTCTGGCCTGAACCAAGGTTTGCCGGGGGGTATTGAGCACCAGAGAAAGGGGATCGGTAGTCCCTCTTTTTTCTTGGTTGCCTAACAGAGCGGTCATGCCGGGAAATCTCTCCTCCACTCCTTGTCCGGTGGGCAAAATGGTGTCGCTGGCATGAAAATAGAGAAAAGATTGCCCATTCTGGGAAAGATAGATTCCTTCCATGGGTGGGGCCACCCTGAGACCCTGGGTCCACTGGGCAAAGTCACTGCTGATCGTCAACCAACCCAATACCTGACCATTTTGATCCCGGACCTGGACGGCGGCTTGCAATCGGGGTTCTTTGTCCACCCCCTGGAGGGTGATGGCGACTTGTTGACCCTCTGGCCGGGGTTGGGGTGGGGTGGTGCAACAAAGTTCCTGTTTGCCGCCAGATCCGGCCTTTACCCCTGCCAGCAAGTGTTGATCCCGCCACAGCAGGATCGTATCCTCCCTGGATGCCATGAGCCAGCGTACCATCTCCTGCCATTGCGCCAGCAGAATTGGGTCGGAACTCCCGCTGGTCAGCAGGTGACGGGTGGTTGACGATGTGGCAAGCAGGGTGGCATAACGGGAGAGAGAGTCAAATTTTTGTTGAAATTCCCCGGCGATTTCCTGTAATCGCTGGTGGTTTTCGTCAATGTATTGATGATAGGCCAGTTGCTTGTAGTGGGTCAGGCCCAATAGGGCAACCCCTGCCATGCCCAACAGCATGCAAAAAAAGGCCAGTAAGGCAATTTTATTGGGTAGGGTTAACCGCATGGGTTCCATCCTGATGGTTCATGAAGGCATTCCAGGGTGATGATGTTGGGAAAAAATGGATCATCCTGGTAGAATCATAAAGCATGATATATGCCAATATTATAGGGGATGCATTTTGCCAGGAAAGGGATAGTCATGGCCGCAACGCTGTTTCCGGTTGAAAAGGAGAAAATTCCGCTGGCAGATCGCATGCGTCCCACTGTTTTGGATGAGGTGGTGGGGCAGGAGCATTTGACCGGCGAGGGCAAGTTGCTGCGGCAGGCATTGGCGGCAGACCGGCTGCCTTCCATGGTTTTTTGGGGACCTCCCGGTAGCGGCAAGACCACCCTGGCCCGCATCATCGCCCGCCATACCAGCCATCCGTTTGAATCTTTGTCGGCGGTATTGGATGGGGTCAAGGAGGTGCGGGCGGTGGTGGAACGCGCCCGCCACAGTCACACCCATGCAACCATCCTGTTTGTGGATGAAATTCATCGCTTCAACCGCAGCCAGCAGGATGCCTTTTTACCCTTCGTGGAGGAGGGGACCATCATTCTGATTGGGGCCACCACGGAAAATCCTTCCTTTGAACTGGTGGGTGCCTTGCTCTCCCGCTGCCGGGTGGCGGTCTTGCACCCCCTCACTGGCCAACATGTGCTGCAATTATTGCAACGGGCGGTGCAGGATGAAAAACAGGGGTTTGGCAGCCTGTCTCTCCAATTGAGCGAAGAACTCTTGCCCGCCATCGCCCAACAGGCGGAAGGAGACGCCCGTTATGCCCTCAATTTATTGGAAACCTTTGTCCAGTTGAACCCCGCCGCCATCCAAAACGGCGAAACCCTTACCCTCACCATGTTGCAGGAGACCTTGCAACGGCGGGCCGGCAATTATGACAAGTCGGGGGATGCCCACTTCAACCTTATCTCGGCCCTGCACAAATCCTTACGGGGATCCGATGTGGATGCCGCCCTCTATTGGTTGGCCCGCATGTTGACCGGGGGAGAGGATGGACTTTACATCGCCCGTCGCCTGGTTCGTTTTGCCTCCGAGGATATCGGCAACGCCGATCCCCAAGCGTTGACAATCGCCTTGGCAGCCAGGGACAGCTACCATTTTCTGGGCAGCCCGGAAGGGGAGTTGGCCTTGGCCCAGGCGGTGGTCTATCTGGCCACCGCACCCAAGAGCAACGCGCTTTATGTGGCTTATCAAAAGGTCCGTCAGGTAGCAGCCTCCTCCACCAGTCTTGCTCCTCCCATGCATATTCTCAATGCGCCTACCCGATTGATGAAAGATTTGGGCTACGGCCAGGGCTACCGCTATCCCCACGACCATGAAAACGCCTTTGTCGCCGCTGAATATTTGCCGGAATCTCTGCTGGGACAAACTTTTTATCAACCAGTGGAGCGGGGGTTTGAGCGGGAAATTGGCAAGCGCATGGCCTATTGGCAGAGGTTGAAACAGCGTCATCTTGCCAAGAAATAAATGAAATAACTGAAAAAAGGCTTGTTGTCTGGTCAAAGTGGGGGCATCATGGCCCCCTTGGAAGCAACAGCGGCATACTATGGACGGCTATGGCCACCTTTGTCTTGAATTATATGAACCGGTTTGTCTGCCTGGGCGGGGTGTGCCCTGATATTTGTTGCAGGGATTGGCCGGTTCATCTCTCGCGGCAGGATTTGGATATTCTCCTGGCTGCCGTCAGGCAGGATGAAGCCGGACGTGGGGATATCCTTGGCCATATCCTGGTAGACGCCATGGCGGAACACCGGCAGTTTACCGGTCGTATTCGTTGGAATGAAGCCAACGAATGCCCCTTTCTGGATGGACAACGTTTATGTGATCTATATAAACGTCTGGGGGGTATCGCTCAACCGGCGGTGTGCTCCCTCTTTCCCAGAAGTTTTGTCAAATGGGGGGAGCGGTTGGAGTTAAGCGGGGCCATGTCCTGCCCAGAGGTGGTGCGTCTGTTGTTGGACTCGGACGATCCCCTGATTTGGCAGGCCAGGCCCGACATCACCCATCATCCCCGCATGCCTCCCCAGGATCCATGTGGTGGAAGGGAGCAAAGCCCCTGGTGTCAGCAAGCCATGCGGGTGCGCAATATGCTTTGCCACTTTATCACCCAGACCACCTATCCTTTGGCCAGTCGCCTCTTTTTTTGTGGCCTGTTCGCCCAGCAGACTTTCCCCGATTTTGTAAGTGACGGGTCTTCCCCTGCGGCAGAAAACCAATTGCAGCAAGCCTTGCAGCAGTTGGGGGATGCCAGCATACCTGCCATCCTTCACCAGCATTGGTCCTCGATTCCCGTTTCGCTGCCTCTTGCCCAGGCTATCATCGATGCCATCGCCGATTATGGTGCTGGATCAGGGGAGATCAATAATCCCTTTTTTGGACGATTGATTCAGGAGGTGATGACCGGATACGGCAGCACCCATGCAGCAGCCATCCACGAGACCATGAGCTTGCGTCTTTACGCATTGACTCCGGCTTCCCGCCAGTGGCTGGATCAATCCTTCGACCGTTTTGCCCACCATTTTCTCTTGCAGGAGTCCATCCTCCACTACAGGGATGTCCCCTCCTATGTGCGACGCCTGGTGGTGGCGGTCATGGTTTGCCGTTTTTTGTTTTTTGGTATGCTGGGACAGGTGGAGAGTACCTTGTCCCAGGAGGAACAATTGATCAAGGTGCGGCAAACCTTGATGACCGTCTTTTTTCGCTTCTCCAAATCATTCAGTCACTACCGTCTGGACCTTTCCCAGTTGGACGATTTGCCAAAGTTGTTGATGTTTTTGCGGCTATGGTAGTACTATCCCCTTTCATCTCTTTACATCATTCACAAGGAGAGCCTCATGACCCCACTGGACATTGCCAACCTAATCATTGCGGCCTTGGATCAGGTTGTTGTAAACAATTATGACCCCGTTGAATATACCTATAATCACACCGGTTCCTTTGATATTGCCCTCTTTGGCCAGGTAACCAAGATATTGATTGCTCATTATCAAGCTAAGGGTTGGAAAAATGTGGAAATTGGTCGCGTGACCATGCGGGATGGTCAATCCTTTATAGCCTTTCATCTTGTGCCCCAAACTTGACAAGGGGATAGCAAGTATGGTCCAGTAAAAAAAGACGATGAGGCAAATCATCGCAAGTATGGATATCTTAACGTATTGGGCAATTGAAAAGGTGTAGCAATGAATGTGTCTTACTTGGAAGGAATCTCTCTGTTTAGCTCCCTATCACTGGCAGAGAGGGAACTCTTGTGTCAGGTTGCCCACTCTTTCCTGCAGGTTGAGGAGGGGGAAAAGGTGATTCGGGAAGGGGAAGCGGGCGGTGCCTTGTTTGTCATCTTACAAGGTTCCGCTACGGTCACCAAAGGCAAGGAGGGGGAAGAGACGGTTCTGGCCCGTTTAGCCCAGGGGGACAGCTTTGGCGAAATGTCTTTCCTCACCAAAAAAACCCGCTCCACCAACGTGGTGGTGGATGAACCCAGCCTGATCCTCAAAATGGATGAACGCCTCTTCGATAATCTGAATCCGCTCATTTGCAACAAGATCAAGGATCATATCATCGACCTGCTGGTCCAACGCTTGGACAAGATGAATCAAACCTTGGCCATGTTGGTTCGTTATGCTCCCAAACACGGATAAAGGGCCACAGAGAAAATTCTTTGTCGGGGTACATTTTTCCCTTTTCCTCTACGTTCATTTTGCCGTTCAACTAGGGTAAGAGAGCCGGGTTAAGAACTGGCTTTCTAACAGCGACACCTCATGGGAGGGGCAAGAAATGGTGTCGCTGGGATCGGAAAAGGATTTCCGAAAAGAACGATAAAATCTGAACACGGAGGTGTGCCATGTTGAACTACGCTTCATTGTTTATTATGAATTTGCAACTCAATGTTCAGGCGCAACTTTGGCCTGTCTCTGAACAGCGTCATCGCAAAATTCGCGAAATGGGGCAGATGGTGATGAATCGCGTCCCGGCTATTCGCAATGCAGATTGGAACCTGGCGAAAAAAGAGGCTATCCGCTGATTGTAAACCGGTTCCTTACTGGCATCGTTAAAAAACAAAAAGCCCCCATGATCCGAAGGTCATGGGGGCTTTTTGTTGGATGAAAATCAGTGCTCGCACATGGAGGGCTGGTAACGATCCTCCAGGGATTGATAATAAGCTTGGCAGGCTTGGGCATCGTAACCCACGGTGGGGCAACGCAGTTTGCCTTGTTCGATCATATAACGGGCCTGGGCCAGGCGATTCAGGCAGTTTTCCTTCCAACGGCAGGCCATGTATTGATTCA
The DNA here is from genome assembly GCA_015233935.1 of Magnetococcales bacterium. GTDB lineage: Bacteria > Pseudomonadota > Magnetococcia > Magnetococcales > JADFXB01 > JADFXB01. The sequence continues at coordinate 36,936 of JADFXB010000017.1, forward strand.
TCTCGGCCCCTGGCTGGCGGGGAGGAGCACCACAGGAAAGAACGTTGTCGGAGGAAGAGCTTTCCTTGCTGGTCTCTTTCTTTTCAGGGGCAGGAGCGGGAGCAGGGGCAGGAGCAGCGGCCACCACCACGCTTTTCTTCTCAGCCGGGGGTGCAGGAGCAACCGGGGCAGGAGCAGGAGCCGCCATGGGGGTCTCCTTGATCACCACGGGAGCAGGCGCAGGAGCCAGAGCAGGTGCGGGAGCTATTTTTGCTGGTTCCGGCTTGGGAGGTTCCACTTTCGCCACTTCCGGTTTGGCAGGAATTGCCACGGCAGTCTTGGCAGGAACCGGTGGTTCAGCCTTTGCAGGGACGGGAGGTTCCGCTTTGGCGGGAACGGGAGGCTCAACCTTGGCAGGAGCTGCTTTGGCAGGCTCAGCCTTGGCGGCGGCAACCGGTTTGACAGCAGGGGTCTCTTGGGGCTTGCCGGTTTCTTTTGATGCCGGAACCTCATTCAGGCGATGAACAGCGTCACTGGCCTCCCTGGCCAAGGCCAACCACTGCTCATAGCTGGTAGGTACTTTGGTCCCTGATGCAAAGAGGGTCAAAAGGTAGGCGAAGATGACGCCCACACTGATTCCCACCACATAAGGCCCAAAAGAACGAAAAAACCATCTCCATGCCTCTAGCATATTGTTCTCCCCTATTTCCAGAATCCATTGACCCCTTGATCGGGGACAAATTTGTCATCCAATCGTTACCAACATCCGGTGAACCTGCTTCTTGTCTTGAGCTATACCATCATACCATCGGGTTGCATACAAGTAAAACCGACTGCAATGGATTTTTTCTCTTTCCAGTAAAATTATTTTGTCCGACACATGGTCTTGTGAAAGAGGGGCAAGGCTTTTATCCTGATGGTAACGGTAAGAGATATATAATTTTTTTTCTACGGGGCGGGCAATGGATGTCAGCGGGCAAGCGGAAGAGTTAATGATGCTGGTGCGGGAACGCATGGGAGAGTGGGATGCCCAACTGATTGCCAAATCAGCAGAAATGGCCTTCCACTTTCATGATGGGCAAAAACGCAAACTGGATGGTGCCCCTTATGTCACCCATTGTCTTTCTGTCGCACGTATGTGTTTGACCTGGGGATTGGTGGATGCCAAGGCCATTTGCGCCGCCCTGCTCCACGATGCCATTGAAGATGCACCCCCCCAATTGGAAGCGGCGCGTCGGATCCAGGAGTTGAGTCCAGAAATTTATGGTCTGGTGGAAGCTCTCTCCAAAATTCGTGATGTACAAACCGGCCAGGGGGATATGGCAGCCACCTATCGACGCATTCTAGGGGCAGCATCCAAGGATTTGCGGGTTTTGTTGATTAAAATATTTGATAATGTGAACAATGCCGAAACCCTTCACGTCCATGGTCAGGCCAAATCCCAGGCTAAGGCCAGTTTGGGGTTGGTCTATGTGGGGGTGGCCAGGCGGTTGGGGGTGATGAGTCTTGCCGATTTGTTGGTGGGCCGGTTGCTCCCCTATCTCATGCCACAACGCTACGAACGTGCCTTGGACGAATTGCATCAGTTGCAACAGCAGGGGGCGGACAGCATGGAGCGTCTCACCCAATGGCGGCTGAAACCCATTCTGGCAGAAGGGTTCGCCACCGATTACACCCTGGAACCCAAGAGCATTGCCGACTTTTTCTACTTAACGGAAAATCCCGGAACCGGGCGTTTGACCAGAATTGGTGCACCGGTCTATCGCTTGCGTTTTCTGGTGGTGGATGATGACTCGGCCTGGCGGGTGTTGGGACGTTTGCATAGCTTGTTTGGTCCTCTGCCCCGGCATGTGCGGGACTATCTCAATGCACCCCGCATCAATGGTTTCCGTGCCCTTACCTCCCGTATTCTGTGGGAAGGCAACCCCTTGAGTGTCCATGTGGTGCGCTTGCGGGATGAGGTTGCCAACCGGTTGGGGGTGTTGGCCCAATGGGGGGTGAGCGGTCCCGATACCCAACGCTATATGCGACTGTTGGCCACACTGGGGGATAGTGATCTGCGCTTATCCGAGGTGCATGCCCATGTGCTGCCCGATCTGCTGGATGTTTATACCCCCAAGGGGGACCGTTTGACCTTTCCGGCAGGATCGGTGGTGTTGGACTTTGCCTATCTGGTACATACCGATTTGGGCAACAGTTGTGTTGGGGCAAGGGTCAATGGTGTCATGCGTCCCCCAGATTATCCTTTGATCTCCGGTGATGTGGTGAGCGTGGTCACCGCCAAATCTGCCAAACCCCAACGCGCCTGGTTGGATGTGGTCAAAACGGCGCGTGCCCGTACCATGATCAAGCAGGCACTCAAGAGTCCCGATATTCCTGTGCGTGGGGTGGAGCGGGGAAAAGATGGATTTATCCTGACCAGTTTGGTGGGGCCGGATATCCAGTGGTCCACCTGTTGTCTGCCGGTTCCCGACAAGCCCATTGTCGGGCGGCTTTCCAACGATGGTCACTGGATCGTCCATCTGGCCGATTGCGATAAAGTTTCGGGCGACAACTGGGAAAATGGTCGTTGGGGATTCAAATCGGAACAGGATATCCTGTCGGTGAGCCTGACTTTGGATCATCGTACCGGATCTTTGTTGGAGGTGTTGAAATTGCTGGCCAAACGGGGCATCAACGGTCACTCTCTGCAAGGGCGGGGGATTAACGATGATGCCTATACCATCAGCATTGATCTGGGAGGACGGGACCCTGTCACTTTGGGTAATGTGTTGCGGGAACTGCCTACCGTCATTACCGTGCGGGAGATTCAACGCTATTTTTGGCGACACTAAAAGGGGAGATTGACAGCCAGAATTGATGCTGTTAACTTGTTCGATAGAGGGAATACAACTATGTGAAATTATTTGGGTTTCTAAACTTTTGTAAATTAAGGAAGCCAGATATGTCCCAGGTCGAAAAAATATTAATTGTTGATGACGAATTTATTAACCAACAAATCGCCATCGCCGTGATGGCCAAAAACCATTATAATTACATGGTTGTTTCCACTGGCGAAGAAGCCTTGGAAGCGGTGGCCCGCTGGAAACCGGACTTAATCTTGTTGGACCTCCTGCTGCCAGGCATGGATGGTTTTGAGGTGGTGCGGCGACTCAAGCAGCAGGAGAGCAGCCGGGCCATTCCGGTGGTTCTCGTCACCTCCATGTCCGACCGTCAATCCCGTTTGGAGGGTTTGCGGGCTGGGGCGGAAGATTTCATCAACAAGCCCATAGATGCCGACGAATTATCCGCCCGCATGAGCAACCTGTTGCGCCTCAAGAGGATGCACGATTTTCTGGAGGCCAACAATCGGGTTCTCTCCAACTATGATGCCTTGACCGGCCTTCCCAACCGGACCTTGTTTCGGGATCGGCTGGTGCATGACTTGATTTCTGCCCGCAACCATTCGGAAGAGCTGGCGGTGTTGTTGGTGGAAATCACCGATCTCAAGCGGATCAATGATTCTTTGGGGGTGATGGCGGGGGATCAAATCCTGACCATGGTTGGGCAGCGGTTGAGTGAAAGTTTGACCACGGTGGACATGGTTGCCCGCTTGTCTGGTGGGGAGTTTGGTGTTTTGCAGAAGCGTCCCATGGTGGATGAAGAAATGCGTTTGGTGGCGGCCAGCCTGTTGGCCCATTTCAGTCGTCCCTTCAAGCTTGCCAACCATGAAATTTTTGTGGCGGCCAATATTGGTGGCAGTTGTGCTCCCAAGGATGGGGAGGAGATTGAGGAGTTGCTGCGACGGGCAGGGGTGGCCCTCACCTTTGCCAAGCGCAGCAGACGCAACGGTTTTGAATTTTACTTTCCCGCCATGGATGACAAAGACCGGGGACGGCTGACTCTGGAGGCCCATCTGCATCATGCCCTGGAAAAAAATGAACTGAAAGTCTATTACCAACCCAAGATTGATACCCTTACCCGGCGCATGGTGGGCATGGAGGCGTTGCTTCGTTGGTTTTCCCCGGAAATGGGTATGATCTCTCCGGCCAGGTTTATCCCACTGGCGGAAGAGACAGACTTGATCGTCCCCATTGGTGATTGGGTGTTGCATACCGCCTGTATGGAAACCCAGCGGTTGCGTCGGGAGGGGTTGGAGTTGAATGTTGCCGTCAACCTCTCTGCCCGCCAATTACTGCACGGTGGGGTTTGCCATAGTGTGTCCCGTTCCCTGGCGGAAAGTGGACTGCCTCCCCATGCCTTGGAGTTGGAAATTACCGAAAGCTGTGTCCTGGAAAATGTGGACAAGACCATCGCCTTGATCCAGGAAATCCGTGCCATGGGGGTGACTTGTGCCCTGGATGATTTTGGTACCGGCTATTCGTCCCTCAATTATTTGAAACGTTTGCCCATAAATACCCTCAAACTGGATCGTTCCTTTTTGAGTCAGATTCCCCACGAAGCCAATGATACTGCCATCGTCCGGGCGGTGATCTCCCTTGCCCACAGTCTTCACCTCCACGTGGTGGCAGAAGGGGTGGAAAATTTAGAACAAATCGCCTTTCTCGCCCAGCAACGGTGTGACCAGTTGCAGGGATTTTATTTCAGCAAACCGGTGCCATTGGATGAATTTATCCCCCTGGCGCACAAATATGCCCGTCAAAGCTGGCATAATCCATGAATACCCATCTGCCTGCCAACCGTTGGCCCATGCCCTCGGAGCAGTTGCGGTTGAGGGTCATGTGGGGGATGCTTTTCCTGTTGCCGGTCATTGGTTTTCTGTGGCTGGGAGTGGTAACCCTTTGGGAGAAATATGACAAAAGAAATGTTCTTGCCTCCTTTGGCGAAAAAATTCAAATTGCTTTGCAATTAGGGGACTTGGTTCATGAGTTGCAGAAAGAGCGGGGCTTGAGCGTTGCGGCTACGGCTGGCAAGGGCACCGAATTTGCGGGTCAAATGTTGGCCCAGCGCAAGGCCAGCCACGGCATCATGGAGGGGCTGCTTCTGTTGTTGGAGCAGAATGATTATTACCAGAAGGTCAGTGGTTTGCGCCAAATGGTGGCTTCCCTTTCTCAGTTGTTGCTGACCATGCGGCAGGAGATTGATGAGCAGGGGGTGGGAAGTGAAAGGGTGATTGGTGGGTTTTCGGAGATCATCCAGATGGTGTTGAAGCAGGTGGATGAAGTCATCCTGGATAATATAGGTGAGTATGATCAGGAATTAATGCGCATGATTGGGGCCTACCGCCATTTATTGCGAGGCAAGGAGGAGGCGGGGATCGAACGGGCCACCGGGATACGGGGCATCCTCTCTGGTCGGATCGGTAAAGAAGAGAGCCGGGAACTGTACAAACACATGGTTTTGCAGGAGAGTCAATTTTCAAGTTTTGTCAATGAATTGCCATTAACTTTGGCTGCACGGTTCCGGCAACGGTTGGATGAGGGTGATCAAATCATTGCCACCATCCGGCAACTTTATCTCAATGATTCTAAGATGTTATTTGCCACGGTCACTCCAGTCCAATGGTTTGAGATCACTACTCAGAGGATCGATCTTCTTCATGGCATGGAGCATGATTTATCGCAACGATTGGTGGAAAAGTCTCTTGCACTGGAAGAACAGGGTGGAAAACATCCTGTTTCGTTGGAACTTATTGTTTTATCTCTCTTGCTATTCTCCATTTGGACCATCCTGCGCCTTTTTCGTCTGTTGGATCAGGCACAGGAGGCCAATGTGCAGCTGCGGGGGATGGCCAACCGTTTGGAAGAGCACGTGGCGGAACAGACCGCCTCTTTGCGTCTGGAGATGAAGGAGCGGGAGCAGGCAGAACTTCGGGAATCCCGTATGCGGGAGGCCCAGGGGGTCATCAGTGCCTTGTTGCGACTGGCCCTGGAACCGGCGACCTTGCGGGAGCGCATGGAGCAATCCCTGGCCATTCTTTTTTCCCTTTCCTGGTTGTCGGTGCAGGCCAGGGGATCGGTGTTTACCCTGGATGCCGAAAACAATAGCCTGATCATGGTAGCCAGCCGTGGTTTGGCTGCCTCCACCCTGGTGAACTGTGCCCAGGTTCCCTTGGGCAGGTGTTTGTGTGGGCGGGCAGCGTTGGAAAAGCAGTTTTTGTTCTCCCCGCCGGGGGATCCCAGGCACGATTATCAGGTTTCCATGCCACCCCACGGTCACTATTGTTTGCCTCTGTTGCGGGGGGATACCTTGCTGGGGGTGCTCAATCTCTACGTGACAAGTGATAAAGCCGATGAGGATGAGGAACATTTGTTGCGGAGTGTGGCGGATACCCTGGCGGGGGTGTTGCATCATCACCGTGTGGAGGAGGAAAAACGGTTGCTCTCCAGGGTGGTAGAGCAAAGCCCGGTGGCAGTAATGATCACCAACCAACACGGCAGCATTGAATACACCAATCCCCACTTTACCCAGGTGACCGGCTATGGGCGGGAAGAGGTTAAGGGTAAAAATCCCCGCTTGTTGCGTTCGGGCTTCCAGGATGGCGATTTTTATAAAAACATGTGGGAGTGCATCGCTGCCGGGCAAAAGTGGGAAGGAGAGATGCACAATCGGCGCAAGGATGGTTCTCTTTTCTGGGAGCGGGCGGTGATTGCTCCCATGTGGGGAGAGGATCAAACCATCAGCCATTTTTTGGCGGTCAAGGAGGAGATCACCGACCGCAAGTTGGCGGAAGAGCGGGAACAGCGGGCCTTTCAGGCCCAGAGCATGATGGTGGACTTATTGCGCATTGCCATCCAGCCCATTTCTTTGCATGAGCAGTTGAATCTGGCGTTGCGGCGGGTGTTGACCTCCTCTTTTCTGCCTGCGGGTACATGTGGGACCATCTATCTGGAGGCAGAGGAAGAGGGGGTATTTACCCTGGTGGGGCAGTATGGTTTTTCGGATGAGCTGTTTGCCCAATGCCAGTCCATCCGGCTTGGTCAGTGTCATTGCAGCAAGGCGGAAGCCGGGCGGGGGGTGGTGGTTTATCCTGATTTGCCGGGGTGTCATGGGGTAGAGGTGGAGGTATTGCGGGGCAGATTGCTGGTTTCGTTGCCCATGGTAAGTGGTGGACAGGTGTTGGGATTTCTTAACCTGTTTGTGGACAAGCATTATGGAATAACCACCGATGAGCAGGGTGGCTTCACGGCCATTTCCGCCACTTTGGCGGCCATGGTGGATCGGGAAAGAATTCTCTGCCAGCAACGGTCGGCACTGGCTGACAAGGAGCGGGCCGAGGCCACGGATCGGGCCAAGGATGCCTTTCTGGCCAATATGAGCCATGAAATTCGCACCCCCATGAACGGGGTGTTGGGTATGCTGGAGTTGCTCAATACCTCTTTTTTGGGGGAACGGCAAAAAGAGATGGTGGGGGTGGCCATGGAATCGGCCAACCATCTGTTGAATATTCTCAATGATATTCTTGATTTTTCCAAAATTCAGTCGGGCAGGATGGAGTTGGAGCGGGCGGTATTTGATCTGCATGATTTGGTGGAAATGACTGTCAGTCAAATGGCCCAGTTGAGTCTGCAGAAAAAATTGCAGCTTGTTTGTGACATTCATCCCCACATTCCCCATCGGGTGGTGGGGGATCCCACCCGTTTGCGTCAGGTGTTGCAAAATTTATTGAGCAATGCGGTGAAGTTTACCGAGCAGGGGGAGGTGGCTTTGCGCTTGTCCTTGCAGGCGGATGAAGAGGGGCTGGCCCGCTTTGAGGTGGTGGACAGTGGCATTGGTATGCGGGAGGAGCAGGTGCCTTTGTTGTTTCAACCTTTCTCCCAGGCCGATGCCACCACCACCCGGCGTTTTGGTGGAACCGGTCTGGGCTTGGCCATTTGTCGGCAGTTGGTGGAATTGATGGGTGGGCAAATTGGGGTGAGCAGTCAGGAGGGGGTAGGTTCCACCTTTTGGTTTACCTTGCCCTTGCAGCCGTTGGCAGGTGAGGTCACCCTGCCGGTGGTGGAGCATCGCCGCTGTTTGTTGGTGGAATTTCATGCTGGTCATCGCGCAGTGTTGGCGGGTTATTTGCGGGAGTTTGGCTTTCTGCCCACCCTTTTTGCCAGTGGCGAGGAGGCTTGGCACCATGTGCAGAATATGGTGGGGCGGGGCTATGATATTGCCCTCCTGGATATGACCCTGCCGGGGATGGATGGCATGGAGCTGGCCTACCGGATTAAATCCTTGCCTGCCATGGCAGCCACCAGGGTTTTTATTCTCAGTGCCTTCGATCACCTGGCCAGCATTCCAGGGGATGAGGCCATCGCCCATTATCTCACCAAGCCGGTGCGTCGTCGGGATATTCGCCGCTATATTTTGGGTGAGAAGGAGAGGGAGGAGGGCAGTTCACTGGCTGGGGATCCTGTTGTTCATTCCTTGCCTGCCAGAAGGGTTTTGCTGGTGGAGGACAGTCCCACCAATCAGCAGGTGGCGGTGGGCCTTCTGACGGCTTTAGGGGCCATGGTGGAGGTGGCGGAGGATGGCCAACAGGCTTTGGATAAATATCAACCAGGTCGTTATGATTTGATCCTCATGGATATGCAGATGCCGGTCATGGATGGGGTGACCGCTGCCAAACGGATTCGGGAGCGGGAGCAACAGGAAAATTGGCCCCGTACCATTGTGGTGGCCATGACCGCCAACATTCGTCCCCAGGATCGTCAGGTTTGCCTTGCGGTGGGGATGGATGATTTTGTCAGTAAGCCGGTGCGCATGGAAACCTTGCGCTCCCTGTTGAACCAAACACCGCTTGTTCAGGAGACGGTGCCGCAGACGGATGAGCGGGAGGTTCTCCATCGTCCAACTTTGCGGGTGCTGCAAGAGACCATGAGTATCCTGCCGGATGGGTTTAATGGTATTCTGCGCACCTATCTCAAGGAGTCCCCCTTGTTGGTGGATAAAATGCGTTGCGGCTTGGCAGAGGGGGATGCCCGCCAGGTGCGACAGGCGGCCCATACCTTGAAATCCACCAGTGCCTCTCTGGGGGCGGTCTCTCTTTCGACCCTGGCCTTGCAGGTGGAAGAGTATGCCCGTGATGAACAATTGGCGGAGATTCCCCCTTTGATGGCCAATCTGGCAGGAGAGGTGGAAGAGGCGTGTCGGGCTTTGCAGGGATGGTTGCAACCTTTGGCAGAAAGCGAATAGGGTGAAAATAGCCACTTGGAATGTGAATTCGTTGACCGTGCGTTTGCAGCAGGTTGTGGCCTGGCTGAACAGCAATCCGGTGGATGTCTTGTGTTTGCAGGAGCTTAAGCAGACCGATGAAATGTTTCCCAAAGAGGTTTTCCAGAAGTTGGGCTATCACGCCTGGTGGCGGGGACAGAAGACGTATAACGGGGTAGCGATTATCAGCCGTTTACCGGGTGATGAGGTGGTGGGAGAGTTGCCCCACCTGGAGGATCCTCAGCGGCGATTTTTGGCGGTGACTGTGCAGGGGGTGCGGGTGGTTTGCCTCTATATTCCCAATGGCGGGGAGTTGGATTCGGACAAGTATGCCTATAAAAAACAATGGTTGGCGGCTTTGTTTCAATGGTTGGAAGGGGAGTATGGTCGTTATCCCCGTTTGGTGGTGACGGGGGATTATAACATTGCCCCGGCGGCCCTGGATGTGCATAAGCCTGCCATGTGGGAGGCCACGCCTATTTTTTCACCGGAGATGCAGGAGAGTTTTCGGCAGATGCTGGCCATGGGGTTTGGGGATTGTTTTCGTACTTTGCATCCTCAGGAGGTGCAATATACTTGGTGGGATTATCGATTGGGGGGATTTTCCCGCAACCAGGGTTTGCGGATTGATCATATTCTGGCCTCGCCCGCCATGCTGTCTGGATTGGCCAGTTGTGTCATCGATAAAATTCCCCGTGGCTGGGATCGCCCATCCGATCACGCCCCCGTAGTGGCCACCTTTGAATAATCCCCTCATCCTTTAAAACCATTAAAAAAAGGAGGGGGCCTGGGGGAGTTCACCTCCCCCAGGGTTTTGCCCTTTCCCAAATCGCCATCGTCACAAAATCAAGTGTCCGCGAGAAAAGACCACTATGATGAATAGCTAGTCATAACAAGACGATGGCGATGTGGTCCAGGGCTTGCCCCGAATCCCACAATGCCGCCATGGGCAGAACCGGAATGGGTAAAAGCTGGCAGGAGGGGGCACCTCCTGCCACGCTGTTTAGTTGGACTCGGTGGGGCAGGTATTGAGTCCCAGCAGGGGATAGAAGGGGCAAAAACGCACCAGGCCGGTCAGTACTGGAATCACTCCCACCCATCCCCACACGGTTTGTGGTCCGACAAAGACCATGGCAATCAGGGCCAGGCCAACCACAATCCGCAAGATACGATCCACGCCACCCACATTGGCTTTCATAGCTGTTTTCTCCGTTTTTTCAAAGTGATACTGAGTTGCATTTCGTTGACATGTCACTTGGACCACAAAATTTTTTTGTAGTTCCAGTCTTTATGATTATTTTATAATATTATTAAAATTATATAAAATTAAGAAAAAAGACCTGCGGATGGCAGGTGCAGAGGGGTTCTCATCCGCCAAGGGGAGCAAATATTCCAACACCCTCCCCGGTCAGCACCTCCTCTACTGTAAAGAGGGCAAGTCATAGCCGGTTGACACCCGGACATGAAATATTCCCACAAATAGCAAGGAGCGTGTCTTGCTCATTTTTTGGCTTTAGCGTTGCAACGGGTCCCCTGGCTCCAAAGTTTTTGATGTGGATAGTAAGTTGGAAGCTGAAAATGTACGGGAGTACCTGGCCCGTTTGGCTGAGTTTAAGGAAATTTTTCCCCGCTATGTGGAGTGCAGAGTTTTGGGAGCGGTAGCAGGCATGGTTAAAGGTGAAAATGTGGACCGTTATG
>JADFXB010000180.1 GCA_015233935.1 Magnetococcales bacterium
TTCCAGATCGGTCTGCCCTTTGAAAATTTTCATCACCCCATCCTGCACCAGTGTACGCATACCCTGCTGAATGGACAACTCCCGCAAGGCGTTGGCCTTGGCCCCGGTGGCAATCATCCTTTTCATCTCGGCGGAATTAACCAGCAGCTCATGGATACCGGTACGCCCCTTGTAGCCAGTTTTGGCGCAGTTGCCACAGCCACCCGGCCTGGCGCGATAGATGGTCACACCTCTTTCGATCCCCAATTCCGGGAAAAATTCCTCGCCATAAAAATGGACCAAATGGTTCCATTCATCGTCGGTGGGGGTATGGATCTCCTTGCAATCCTTGCACAGGGTGCGCACCAGACGCTGGGCCAACACCCCCAGGAGGGCGTCGGAAAAGTTCATGGGATCCAATCCCAGGTCCAACAAACGGGTCACCGTTTCCGGGGCCGAGTTGGTGTGCAGGGTGGAAAAGACCAGGTGACCCGTCAAGGAGGCTTCGATACCCGCGTGGGCGGTCTCATGGTCACGCATTTCACCGATGAGGATGGCATCCGGGTCGGCACGGAGAAAGGCCCGCAAGGCTGCGGCAAAGGTGAAGCCAATTTTGGAGTCCACCTGCACCTGCTGCAAACCCGACTGGGTGATTTCCACCGGGTCTTCGGCGGTCCATATTTTTTTATCCGGGGTATTGATTCTTCCCAACACCGCATGCAACGTGGTGGTCTTACCCGAACCGGTGGGCCCCACCACCAGGAAGATTCCGTAAGGAATTTTAATCAGACGGTCGGTCTCTTGAAAATTGCGGTCGGAAAGGTTGAGCTTTTCAAAGGGTAACGCACCACCCGCCGCCAACACACGCATGACCGCGCTTTCGCCAAAAACGGTGGGGATGGTGGCCACACGCAATTCTAAGGGCTTGCCTTTGACCTTGACGACGATTTTACCATCCTGGGGTTTGCGTCGTTCTGCGATATCCAGGCGGGCCATAATCTTGATACGGGAGAGCACGGCCCGAATATGGGTGGAGGGAACTTCCAGGGCCTCTTGACAGGAACCGTCAATACGAAAGCGCACTTTGGAGGGAATATTGCCCTTGCCCGGTTCAATGTGAATGTCCGATGCCCCTGCCCGACTGGCTTCAATGATCAACCGGTTGACCAGGCTGATGACCGCGCCTTCATTTTCATTGACTTCCGAGGCTTCGCTACCCTCATCCTTTTTGTCCGAATCATCGGCCTGCTCTTTTTCCAGTTCACCGGCAAGTGAGTGCAGGAAGGCCGAAACCGCGCCACCACCCAGATAACGAAGAATTTCCTCTTCAAAACCGATGCGAAATACATATTTTTTGGCGGGGATGGCCTTTTGGATCTCCATCTGCCGCTGCATATCGCTGGGATCGTCGATGAGAATCACCACTTCATCGTTGATATCCCCGGCAATGGGCACCCATCGCTGCCGTCTCAAGTAGGAGACGTTGAGCTTTTCCATGATTTTCTTGGGCAGCTCAATCTTGGGATCATAGCGCATGAAGGGAATTTGGAAGTAGGCTTCCAGGGAGGCCGCCACCAATTCCGGGGGAATTTTCATCTCCTTGACCAGGAGATAGTTCATGGAGACCTTTTCACGGGAACAGCGTTTTTTATACTCTTCCACCTTTTCCTGGGCGATCAATCCCCGTTTTACCAAATATTCATAATGGCTGGTGGTGCCTTCAAATTCGGTGTGGAATTTGTCACCGATAATTTTGGCCAAATTTTGCGCATTTTCCAGATCGGCTTCGGTAAAAAATCCCCCACCCCGCTTGTTGATAATCTGGATCACCCCCAACAAGGGGGCCGCCACCTTGATGGGAACCAACAGCATGGATTTGGAGTTGAAGCCACTTTTCTTGTCAAAGCTGCTGTCAAATTTGAGCTGCTTATGGATACTGGCCAGATTTTCCGAATCGTAGACATCCCGAATCAGCAACGGCTTTTGGGTCAAAGCCACATAGCCGGCGATGGAGGTGGGACTTAGGGGCAAGCGAATTTCAGCCAATTCGTTGCCAGTCTTGAATTTGGCGATAATCTCCTTGCCATTGCCCGCATTTTGATAAACCGTCAAGCGCATGGCATCCAAAAATTCCAGCATATCCTCTTCGATTTGCGGCAGGATATCGGCGAAGGCCAGTGCCTCTTTCACCTTGTTGTAAATTTTCATCAACAGGACCCGTTTAGGCCCTTGTACATGGGGAAAGAGGGGGGCTTCGGCTGCCTGTTCTGCTGGGGCGGCACCTGGACGCTGGGGTACGGGAGGAGTAGGAGCTGGGGTATTCATGGCCTTTGGTTTCCTTCGCTAAAACATCATTCCGCCCCGGTTAAGGGCCGATCCCGCAATAGTTCAAGATTGACAAAACTTTATTTTTTCAGCAACTTAACAACAATTCCCTCACCACGTGGATTGGGTAAAGTGGCAATAGACATTTCCAAAATTTTTCCACCCATTTTAACCGTAAAAATACCTTCGCAGGCAACGGTGCCGCCCTTGTTTTCCAATTGAGCCAGGGATTTCAAACGTTGGACCACCCCATGCCATTGATCGGGTGGCAAGGAGGCGACGGTACGAATTTCCTGCCCCACCCGCAGGGTGGTCAATCCCGAAGCGTTATCCGGGTGGGGACGGATGGATAATTCATCCGCATTGGAGCGCAGAGCGGTGGCAATCAGACGGTTGGCCAGTTGGATGATAAAGCCTTCTCCTCCCTCTGCTGGCTCGGCTTCTACCGGGGGAGGTGGCTCATTTTTGACGGGTTCAGTAGCCCGTTGGATAAATTTTAACAGGTGATCCACCAGACTCACCCGAATTTCGTAGCTGTCGGCCTTGAGGATGCCTTGCATCTCCATGATGCGTTTGACATCCGAGGGATCATTGATGGCCACAACCGCCCGCTGATGCGACCCTGCCACAGGAACCCACAGGTAGCGTTTCAACATGCCAATGTTTAAATCTTTCCACAGATCGCCAGGCAGAAGCCAGGCGTTGGTAAAGGGGAAAAAGGGCACCTGATAGTAGCGTTCCAGGGATTTGCCGATGTGATCGCTATGGATACCCATTTCCAGCAGCTCTTTTTCCAGTTTGTCTTCCGCCCCCCCCACCTTGTTTCGCAATTCGTTCAACTGCTGCTGGGTGACGTGTCCTTCCTGCACCAGGAGGTCGAAGGGACCACGGGTGGTTTGGCACTCGCTGCGCAATTTATGGCTGACCAGTTTGGCCAGCTCCTGGCAGCGGCTCATATCTTTTTCGGTGAAAATGCCCCCATCCGTCCGGTTGATCACCTGCAACAGACCCAGGAGCACGGAGCCAAATTTAACGGGGATCACCATCATGGAACGGGAGCGAAAGCCACTTTGGGCATCGAAGCGACGGTCAAATTGCAGATTGGGATGGATGGAGGTCAGACTGGGGGTGTCGTAGACATCGTCCAGGCGTAAACTGCGATGGCTCATGGCCACATAGCCCGCGATGGAGGAGGAGGTCAAAGGCAGGCGGATTTCCAACACCTGATTGTCTTCGCTATGATAGCGAGACACGATTTCCCGTCCCCCCTGTGCCTTTTGATAGATGGTAATTCTTTCGGCATGGAGATAGGCGAGTATATCCTCTTCGATTTCAGGCAAGAGTTGGGACAGGCTCCTTTCCTCCTGTAACTTCTGGAAAATCGTATTGAGGATTTCTTGATCGTTTTTACCAGTACCAGACATCTTATTCCCCCAAGGGGTATTGAGGAGGCATCTTTCAAGCAAAATTTGGCAGAGTCAAATTTGGCACAATGTGAAGTATAGCAAAAAACAAGCCAATTTTCAATCATTGCCTCCAAGGGCGCAACAGTTTGGCCAACGCTTCCACCGACGGTAACCGTACCCGTTTGGCGGGACGTAAGAGAGCAGGTTGAATGGCAAGACGCTGGCAGTCCACCGGGCAGGAAGTCAAAGCCGCTTCCTGCATTAAGGGTTTGCGTTTGGCCTGCAAAATACTGGGCAAGCTGGCATAACGGGGGGTATTCAGGCGCAGATCCACGGTAATGATGGCAGGCAGGGGCAGCAGGAGTTGCTGGAGACCATCATCCACCTCCCGCCACACCAGCAAGGAACCCTCCTCCTGCCACACCAGGCGGGAGACAAAGGTGGCCTGTGGCCAACCCAACAGCCCGGCCAACATGGGACCGGTCTGGGCCAAATCCTCTTCCACCCCCTGTTTGCCCAACAGGACCACCTCCACCCCCAGACGCACCACCCAGGCCGCCAACTCTTTGGCACGTTGCAACGGAGTGGAATCCTCCCAGCCAACCCGTACCGCCTGGTCGGCCCCCAACGCCAGGGTGGAGCGCAACACCTCTTCCCAAGCAGGTGGTCCCAAGGTAATGGTCACCACCTGACTGACCCGTCCCTCCTGTCGCCAGCGCACCGCCTCTTCCAGGGCGATGGCATCAAACGGATTGAGAACAAGGGGGGTCTCCCGGTTCCAACCCGGCCCATCCTCTTGCCACCAAATGGGCTGGGCCGGATCATGAACCGCCTTGACAGCAACCAACACTTTCATGGTTAAGGATTTTTCACCGCCAGGGTTTCAACGATTTCCAACATTTTGTCCCAACTGCCGCTGCCATGCTCCGAGTTGACCCGGAATTTGCCGTTGACCACCACCATGGGGGTGGAGTTGACGCCAAACGCCTTAGCCAAAGTGCGTGCCTGGGCCAGTTTGCCCATAACACCAAAGGAATCCATGTTGGCGGCAAACTGGTTGGCATCCAAACCAATCTCCTGGGCCAATTTCACCATGGTATCCCGACTTTCAATATTGCCCTTGTCGCGGAAGTGGGATTTAAACAGAGCGGTGCGCATTTCTTCGCCTTTGCCCATGAATTCAGCGGTGAAAAAGGCACGCACCGGCGTGTCGGTCTGTTTGCCCCAATAAATGGGCAAATGTTTGATCACAAATCGATCTTTATTTTTCTGCGACCATTTGTCAAAGATGGGGGCCAAATGATCACAGTGGGGACATTGAAAGTTGAAAACTTCGTAAATTTCCGGTTTGCTGCCACTCATCTCCACCGGTGGTTTGATCAGATCATAGTGAAATCCCACCGACAACTCTTCTGCTTGTCCCAAGACGGGGAAAAGCACCAGCAATACCAGTAACCAGAACCGCTGCAACAAAGAAGTCATGGCTTAGCCCTCAATAATTTCGTAGGTGGACTGAATGGTTGCGGTTTTGCCCAGCATGGCAGAGGCGGAACAATATTTATCTTCGGACAACTTGATAGCCCGTTCCACTGCCGCTGGCGGCAACTCCCGCCCCTTGACGATATAATGAACACCAATGGTGACATAAACCTTGGGCTCGGTTTCCGCCCGAATACCCTTGATAAGCACTTCACAGCCACTCACCTGGTGGCGACCCTTTTTGAGGATATCCACCACATCGATGGTGGTACAGCCCCCCATACCCACCAACAGCAATTCCATAGGCCGTGGACCGGTATTGGCACCCCCAATATGGGGAGGACCATCCATGATCAAGGCATGGCCCGATCCGGTCTCTCCCACCATCTGCATGCCGTCCACCAACTTGATTCGGGCTGTGACTTCCGCCATTCTCCATCTCCATGTTGCAATTAGATAGTGACAAGGTGGTTCCATAGGGTACAATATTTTCAAGTGCACGGTATGGAAACTTGTATTGTGACACATCCATCTTTACATATGAACCATTACTTTGCACCCCCCCACAACACTCCTGGGGATGGAGGAAAATCCTATGGCGGTGGAATACAAGGACAAAAAGGCCTCTGAGCTGGTAGAACTCCTTAAAAATCATAAGGGTGAACGCCAGGTGGTCATTCTGCAAGACTACCCGGATCCAGATGCCATCTCCTCGGCCATGGCCTGGCGATTTATCGCCAGGGAGTATGACATTGAAACCGATATTTTTTACAGTGAACGCATCAGCCATCAGGAAAATCTGGCCCTCATCAACCTGCTCAACATTGACATCACTCGCTGGGAGGGGGAACCCTTTCCGGAAAAACGCTACAAACACGCCATCTTGATTGATACCCAAGGCACCAACACCAAACTGGCGGATCAAATTGAGGCCGCCAATATTCCGGTCTTGGCCATCATCGACCACCATGT
>JADFXB010000181.1 GCA_015233935.1 Magnetococcales bacterium
ACGCTTGTTGAAAAACCCGGCAAACAGTGCTCGCCCCGTGGCCATGGCGCACTGCTTGAAAGTGCAGCAGAACCCGTTGCAAAGCCTCTCCCGCCTTGCCCTTCTTCACGGTCACATGGTATGATTGCTATTTATATTATTAAGCATTTCACATGGCCTTCATCACCTACCTTTAAGGCCCCTTCCTGCCAGAAAGTCTCTATGTTCTTCCCTTGCGTTGATGACATTTTCATGAGGACGCCCCCCTCTTTTCCGCCAAATGTTGCAGCACCCGGCGAACACTGCTCTCCCCATGGCCATGGCGCGCTGCCTGGAAGTGCAGGAGGGCCTGTTGTAAAGCCTCCTCCGCCTTGCCCCACTCCTTGGTGGACTGATGCAACAGCCCCCATTGATAATAAAGCCCCCCGGCCAACTCCGGCGGTGCGTCGGCGGGCAGGGTGTCCATGGCACGGCCCATGGCGCGGGAGGCCCATCCCTCCTCCCCTACCAAAATAAAGGCCTTGGCGGCTACACCATAACCCGCCGAGATGGCCAACCCTTGTTGATGACCACCATACCGGCCTTCAAGAATTTGCCAAAATTCCATGGCCTGACGAAACAATCTTCCCCGATAGACATGGCTGGTCTCCTGCTCCAGCACATCCTGAAAGATATAGGCGATGAGTTCAGTGTCCGACTGCTGCAAGGCGTGTAACAAGGCATAGTCCAACATGCGTCCCGCCTTGCGAAACAGGGTGGCTGGCAAAACCTCCCCATCTCCCCGTTTTTTGCCCGCCATGGGCTGCAAGGAGGTGGCCTCCCCCATAATCTGCTCACTGTATTGATGAAACAAAATGGCCAAATCCCGCTGCAACAGTTCACTACTAACCGGATCAATGGATTCCGCCACCCACTCCCGCACCGAAGAGGCCATCCAGATACGCCCGGAGGGCATGATTTCCACCAAACCCATGGCCTCCAACTGTCCCACATGGATGGCATACATATCCCGTTGCCAACCCGCCTTGGCCCCCACCATCCGCCAAATGCCCCCCAAATGGGTAACCTCCGGGACAAAATGCAATAAGGATAATATTTGTAGCAAAAAGCCTACAGCAGGATCCGCCTGGGCAAGAAGACCCTTCAGCAATTGATGCAAGCGTTCATTGGCCTCCTCCTCCACCGCCATTATGGGAGCCACCTCCCGCAAGGAAAGGCGAAAATGCAGGGGATAAGGATCTCCCCACCAGACCATGGACACCAGACGATCCGCCAAATAGTGGGGATCGGACAAAACACCCACTTCCTGCTCACTCACCGCCAGGGCGGCCCGTTCCGTCCACGTCAAAGTCGGAATGGTCAGCCAATGGATGGCGCATGAATTATGATCATGGCAGAGGTCAAACGGAGCGCGACTGGTCAACAAACACCGCCAGCCGGTCTGGGTGATCAGGGCGGTCAACAGGGCGGCCATGTCTGGATCCCGCCAGCCCCCCTCCGGTCGTTGGGTGGCATGGCATTGATCCACCACCAGCCAACCATGGGAACCCATCAACCGCTTGAACATGAGGGCCAATTGCAACGGCGATGGTTTGGTCTGCTCTTCCAGCCAGTGAGGATCGGCATGAAAACCGTGGGAGGAAAAAAGATCCGCTAAATGCTGCCACAAGGAAGGGGTGCCCCCATGGACCCCGGCATTGAGCCACACCACACGCCGCCCCTCCTCACTCAATTGGGGATGACGATGCAACCTTTCCATGAGCAGGTGGGCCATGACACTCTTACCCGCCCCTGCCGGTCCCGTCAAACCCACCAGACGTTTCCCATGCAAAAAGGCCCCTTCCACCTGCTGCCAAACCTTATGACGAAATATTTCTCGCCCGTTGATGCCGCGAATGCGTTCACCCGCATAAAGAAATCTGGGATCTTTCAAGGGAAGTAAATGAATCCGGTTAAACTCCACCTGCCCCTGGAGGGCCAGACGGGTAAACACCAAAATGGATTGCCAGTGCTCCTCCCCGGCAAGAGATGCCATGGCCGCCCGTCCCACCGCCACCGCCTTGGCCAAATCTTGCACCCCATCCACCAAAAGCACCCGCCACACATGTTGCCAAAACAGGAGCAAGGCAGGGGATGGAATCAAACCCGAAATGGCCAATGATTGCCCAACTCCCCGACGCACTATCTGACGGGCAAGCTGAGCCACTTGCCGTCCATGCAGGAAAACCCAGGGGGTGTTGCCTGCAAAGGAGTTCAGCAATAGGGAATCCGGCTCTTCATGTAATAGAATAACACAATCCGAATCTGTGGTATCTGTTTGATCCATCAAAGGAAATTCTTTGACCACCACCCGTCCGGCGGCAAGATGGCTTCCCAGAGCGGCGGTCAGACAGGCGGCCTCCTCTTCCATGGTGGAAGACCAGACCACTGCCAGGCGCATGGGTCGCCCAAGAACGATTCCCTTGATTAATTCTACTTGGGCAGGAACCCGCTCCCAGGCAAAAATACCTTCCATGGCCAGCCAGGCCACCCCATCATGGGCCATTTCCCAGGGAATATTCTGGCTCTCCTCCTCCTCCAGAATACGCACCACACCGCCCCCTCTTTGTCGCCATTCCAGGGTTGCCTCCTCCCCTGGAATTTCACGTAGGATGGATGCCCCCCACTCCTGTCTAGAAGCCGATGGTTGGGGAACCAAGTGGCTTTTCCATTCCCGTCGCAACTCTCCCGGATTCATGCCACGTTTCATCTCACCCTCCTATGGATTGGCCATCACCAAACGCACCTTGGCCAAATCGGCAGGAGTATCCACCCCCATGCCCCCCTTTTCCACCACCACAACCCGGATGGCATAACCATTTTCAAGGGCACGCAACTGCTCCAACTTTTCCCGTTGTTCCAAGGGTGTGGGGGGAAGGCGGGCATAGGTTTGCAAAAAATCAGCCCGATAGCCATAAATGCCCATATGGCGCAGAACACCATCCATGGAAGGCCCCCCATCCCGCTGATAAGGCAGCGGACTGCGGGAAAAGTAGAGGGCGTTGCCCCGCACATTACACACCACCTTCACCACATCCGGGGAGGAGAGTTCCTCAAGGGAGGCAATGGGGTGGGCCAGGGTGGCCATGGGCAGTCGTTCATCCTCCACCATGGGTCGGATCAAGGCATCGATGGCACCCGCATCCAGGAGGGGTTCATCCCCTTGCACATTGATCAATATTTCCGCCCCCAACAAACGGGCCGCTTCCGCCACCCGATCCGTACCGGTAGTGTGGTCGGCGGAGGTCATCACCACCTGACCACCAAACCCCCGCACCACATCCGCAATACGTTCATCATCGGTGGCCACCACCACCCGATCCGCCCGGCACTGACTGGCCCGTTCCCAGACATGGCGAATCATGGGTTTGCCGTTGATATCCAACAAGGGTTTGCCCGGCAACCGGCTGGAGGCATAACGGGCAGGAATCACCACCGCAACCTGAGGATGGCCCATAAAAATCACCTTTAACGTTGAGAAAATTCCCGATAGTTACCCCGTCCGTCATCATAGGCCATCAAGTCTGCAATAATGCTGCCCACCTTGATGCGACTGTTGATACGAACAGGCAAACGCAAATCATCCTGGCTCAACCAGAAGGTCATGTTGCCCTTTTCCTCAAATAATTTGGAAGGTTGCAACACCGGAGAAAATTGCCATACCTTGAACCAACCCAAAGGTCCATACAAAGGTTCCGCATCGGTCACATAGACCACCGTTTTATAACGCCTTTTTCCTTCCACCATGGGAGCGTTGATCTCCTCTCCCCCCTGCAACTTTTCCATCATGCGCACTTTGTAAATGGCGGACAACGGATCGTTGGTGCCCTCTTCCAACGACTCAAACCGCTCTTCTTCCTTCTTCTCCTCCCCTTCCAGACGGGCGGCATAGTTTTCCTGGCGGTTAAAAACCATCTCCACCCGTTTTTCCTTTTTACCTTGGCGCACCAATTTTAAATAATTGGCGGCCACCGGCCCCGTCGGGGTAAGAAGACCTGTGGCTTCAAAACGATCCCGGATGGAGTGCAGCACATCCACCAAACCGATGCTCTCCAAGGTCATGATGATGGAATAATGGTTTTCATCCTGGCGCAAATAACGGATTTCCGCCTTGCCACCCGGTGCCCCCATCCAGTGTATATTGTAGACCAGCCGTTCACCAGAAACAGGACCGACGGCATGACCGTTGGCAGAATAAAAAACCAAGCCCATGAGACACACAAGGGCAAACCATGGAGAACGAATGGTCAATGAAAAGTCCTTCTCAATCAGGTAAAATCCGTTACAGCCCACGGGTACAGGATACAAAAATTTCCTTCATTAAGAAACGTTGGATTGAATATTCTTTTTTGACCAAACCCAATCATCGGGTGCAAGGTGCTGTACAACTTCCCAACACTGGGATAAAGTGTGGTCCTTTGCGATCAACCCCAATTCCAGAATATCTGCATGCACAACGCTTATCCCACACTCTTGTTGGATCGGGATGGGGTCATCAACGGTGACCGCTCCGATTATGTCCTCAATCTGGACCAGTTAGTGGTCCTGCCGGGGGTGGCGACGGCCATAGGTCGTCTCAAGAGGGCCGGGGTGCGGGTGGTGGTGATTACCAATCAGGGATGTATCGCCAAAGGATTATTGGATGAAGCAGGCTTGCAAGCCATTCATCAGCGCATTCGGGAGGTCATCGCCCTGGAAGGGGGTGCCATCGATGCCATCTACCATTGCCCCCACCACAATGCCGATGGCTGTTCCTGCCGCAAACCCAAGCCCGGCATGATTCTGCAAGCGCAAAAAGATTGGGGATTTGATCCGAAACATACCTGGATGGTTGGAGATACCCAGCGGGATATGGAAGCCGCCCGTGCCGCCGGTTGCAACGCGGCCCTGGTCCTGACCGGTCATGGCGACGCATCCCTGGCCCAACAGTTAAACGTACCTTGTTTCCAGAATCTTGCCCATTTTGTGGATGCCTTTCTGCAAACCGATCACCCCCTGTTCGCCCCCTGCTGGCATCCTTGAGGAGGAAAAATGTTCACCAACCGCGACAAGGTCCATTACACCGTCCATCAGGGGCTTGCCAACGTCCACATTTTGGTGGTTGGGGATGTGATTCTGGATCGCTATTTATGGGGTGAAGTCAACCGCATTTCCCCAGAAGCCCCAGTCCCGGTCGTGCGGGTTAAACGAGAAAGCGAAAACGGTGGTGGGGCTGCCAACGTGGCCCTCAATCTCACCGGTCTTTCCGCCCGCGCCTCCCTGGTGGGTTATGTGGGAAAAGATGGTGAAGCCAAACGATTGAACACCCTCCTGATCAACGGCAAGGTGGATTTTCCTGCCCTGGTGGCCCGTCAAGGCTGGCCCACCATCACCAAAACCAGAGTTTTGGGTGGTCACCAGCAAATGTTGCGGTTGGATTGGGAAGAGAGCCAACCCGCCACCCCCAAAGAACAAAATGTGCTGCTGGATCAAATTCAACAAGCCCTTGGTCGCAATCCCCAAGCCGTCATTCTCTCCGACTATGCCAAAGGAGTTCTCTCCCCCCAGGTCTGCCAACAGGTGATCCAAGCCTGCCGCCAGGACAACCGTTTGGTACTGGTAGACCCCAAAGGCAAAGACTACAGCAAATATCAACGGGCCACCGCCATCTCCCCCAATCGCCAGGAGCTGGCCGCCGCCACCGGTCAACCATTGGAAGATCTCACCGCCTTGTTGCGGGCCGGGGTTGAACTTCGACAAGCCCTGGAGGTGGACTTTCTCGCCGTCACCCTGAGCGATTTGGGCATCGCCTTGATCGATGAACAAGGGGTGCGCCGCTTGCCCTCCCTAGCGCGGGAGGTCTTTGATGTATCCGGGGCTGGGGATACAGTCATCTCCACCCTCACCGCTGCACTCGCAGCAGGCTGCAACCGGTTGGACGCCCTGCAACTGGCCAATCTGGCCGCAGGCGTGGTGGTGGGCAAAGTGGGAACCACCCCCATATCACGGGTGGAGCTGCAAAGCGCGTTGGCCAGCGAACAGGCCCTGGAGCAATCCAGCAAAATGGCCACTCTGGCAATCGCGACCGAATGGGTTCACCAATGGCATCAAAATGGCGAAAAGGTGGT
>JADFXB010000182.1 GCA_015233935.1 Magnetococcales bacterium
CTTACGCCAATTTCTGATTAAGATGATTGGTGGCTGGAATCCGACGGGCTGCTAGGAAGGGGCCAGACTCCGGCAAAATTGAGGGAATTACAGGTGTTAATGTAAATTATTCTTATTACAGAACTGAGAAATGGTACGTCATTTTTTAGCGAATGCCAAGCAAGAATAATCCCGCATGATGCCAGGGGAATCCCTTAGTTTCGCTAGGATGGTGGTTTTGTCGGTTTGCAAGAGGTGGCAAGAAATACCATTTGATGCAATGATTTACCTTGTATCAACCAGTCAGGCGTGATGGGGGATTGCCTATGTTGTTTGCGGTGGTTAGCCAGCAAAACCTCATGGGAGTGCTATGTGGAGGGTTGTGTTAGAATTCTGTGGAAACGGTTAACCCTAATTTGTAAAATATAAAATCCATCCTGGAAAATTGATGGTTATACCTTCAATATGGCAGGAGATTGGGTTACTCCTGCCATTTCGAGCTTATATCGATGCAATCCATATTGCTGGTTGATGACTCCAATAGTCTGACGTCCCTTTTTCGTCAGCGGATCCAGGAGACTCTACCCGTCCAGGTGGTGTCCGCCAGCAGTTTTGCCCAAGCCAGGCATATTCTGGAAGGCAGTAAGGAATCCTTCTTTCTTGCCATTTTGGATCTTCACCTGCCCGATTCCCCCGACGGAGAAGTGGTGGACTATGTCCTGGACCAGGGCATCCCAAGTATTGTTTTGACTGCAACCTATAAGGAAGAGATTCGCCAAACCATCCTGAAAAAAGGGGTGCTGGATTATTTTATCAAGGATCACGCGCGGGTGGTGGAGGTGGTACTGCACGCAGTTGAGCGTATTCGCAAAAATGGCAGTACCGGCGTGGTGGTGGCCGATGATTCTGCCAGTGTGCGTAAAATGCTGGTCTCCCTCCTGGAACGCTACGGATTTCACCCCCTGCAGGCAGAAAATGGTCAACAGGTGTTGGAGGTGATGGAGCAACACCCCATTGATTTGATCATCTCCGATTATCACATGCCCGTCATGAACGGGATCGTTTTGATTAAAAAACTGCGTGCCAAATACACCTTCAATGAAAAGGTGATCATTGGCTATTCGGCCATTACCGACCGCTCTCTGGCCGTTGAGTTTATCAAGGCGGGGGCCAATGATTTTCTTTTTAAACCATTTCAGCCTGAAGAGCTGCTTTCACGGGTTCACCACAATGTGGAATTGGTGGAACGTTATCGGGATTTGCAACAGATGGTGGACCGCCACCAATCGGTTCTGACCCATGCCCTGGATGCCATCATTACCATCGATCATGCCGGGATTGTCATGGACTATAATCCGGCGGCAGAAGTGCTTTTTGGTTATCCGGCCAAGGAAGTCATTGGCAAGCGGCTGGAAAAATTTATCATCCCGGTGCAAATGCGCAAAGCCTACCTACAGGCACTGGAAAAATATAGCCAAATGGGTGATTCACCCGTTCAACTCATGCGCCGCCTGGAGATGTCTGGTTTGCGTGCAGATGGCAAAAAGGTGGATTTGCAAATTTCTTTAACCACCATCCAGCAGGATGGGCGAACCTGTTTTACCGCCTTTTTGCAGGATATCACCGACAAAAAACAGCTCTTAAAATCATTGGAAGAAACCCTGGCAGTGGCTGAGTCGGCCAACCGGGCCAAGAGCGATTTTATTGCCAACATCAGCCACGAAATTCGTACCCCCATGAATGCGGTGATCGGTTTCACCGAACTTGCCCGCAAGGTGGAGGCACCGCCCAAACTCAAGGATTATCTGGATAAGATTGAAAATGGCTCCCGCTCCTTAATGGGCATCATCAATGATATTCTGGATTTTTCCAAGATGGAGGCGGGCAGGATCAAAATTGAGCCGGTCAAATTTGATCTGCACCAGTTGACCGACCGTCTGGCCAATTTGTTCAGCAAGCAGGTGGCAGACAAGGGTTTGGAATTGGTTTTTTTGGTGCCTTACAATTTTGATGCTGTCCTGTATGGGGATGTGGGCAGGTTGGAGCAGATATTGATCAACCTGATTCGAAATGCGGTCAAGTTTACCGACCATGGGGGAATCTCTGTGACGGTGACGGTGGAACGGGCTTCTCCCCAGCAAGTGGCTTTGGTCTTTGCGGTGCAGGATACCGGCATGGGGATTGACTCTTCCATGCTGCCCACCTTGTTTCAACCTTTTGTCCAGGCGGACGAATCCTCCAGTCGTAAGCATGGGGGGACGGGATTGGGTTTGTCCATCAGCAAGCGATTGGTGCAGTTGTTGGGAGGGGAGATTCACGCCGAGAGTCAGCCGGGGGTGGGGAGTGTTTTTTCCTTCAAGGTGATGGTGGAATATCATTCGGATAATCGCCGCCAGACGGTTGGTTTGCCTGCTGAGTTGACCGGCAGAAAGGCCCTGGTGGTGGATGACCACTCTTTGGTGCGTGAGCAACTTTTGACCATGTTACGTTCGTTGCACATGGAACCGGTGGTTGCGGCCTCTGCAAGAGATGGTATCGCCCTGCTGGAACGCCAGCAGGCTGGCAAAGATCCCTTTGCCCTTGCCTTGTTTGATTGGCAAATGCCCCATAAAGATGGCATCACCGCCATTGTGGAGGCGCGGGCAAGCTTGGATGCCAAACGTCTTCCCCAGCCTTTGCTGATTCCCATGGTTCCTTTTGGTGTGGAAGAGGCGGGCCGGTTGGCGGCGAAAATTGGTTGTGAGTACACCCTGGATAAACCCATTGTTCGCTCCCGTTTAATTCAGATTATTGGTGGAGCCATGGGGGTTGACACCCTCAATGTGGAAAAGCGTCAGGAACGGCCTTTGCGTCTGACTTCGGAAACTGGACCAAGGGTGGCTGGAGCGCGGGTTTTGTTTGTCAGTGAAAATGAAGTCAACCGCATGGTGGCCGTCAATCTGATGGAGAGGGTGGGGGTGGTGGTGGAAACCGCAGGGGATTATAAGCAATCCCGCCTTTTATTGGAGCGGTTTCCTTTTGATCTGGCCTTTGTGGATCGGCATATCCAGGAATGGAAGGATGGTAGCGGGATTGCCTGGTTGCGTAGCCAACCCCATTTGGCCATGCTGCCGGTGATTGCCATGGGGTCTGTCGGTAATCCTGAAGAAAAACAAAATATTATTCAATCTGGCATGAATTTCTTTTTATACTATCCTTTGCGACAGGAAAGGGTGTACGGAATTCTTTATAAATGGATTCCCCAGCAACCGGAAGGTGCTCCCCTATCCGCGTTGGCAGGGGAGGATTTTTCTTTCCTGCAGGGAGTGGATTATCCTGGGGCGTTGGTGAGGTTGCAGGAAAATCGCTCCCTGTATCGCAAATTGCTGGAAAGATTTTGCCATCAATTTGCAAATGTGACCGACTCTATTGGGAACGCTTTGCAAAAAGGGCTTTATACCGAGGCCTTGTCTTCGGTCCATGTCTTGGGTTGTCTTGCAGACAGAATTGGTGCAAGCCGTCTGGTACGGGCGTCCCTGCAATTGGAAGAGGCCCTGTTGGCGGGCAATTCGTTGACGGTGGATACCCAATGGACAGTCTTCTCTGATGAGTTGACTAAATTTTTCAATCTATTGGGAGCGAACCGGTCCATCCTTTCCTCTGCCAAGCCGGTAACCAGGGTGGAAGATGTGGTTTTGGACGGGGAGTGGTTGTCGCATCAACTCTCTGATTTGGCGGCTCATTTGGAAAGGCATAGTCTGGCGGCCAATTATGCCCTGGCAGAATTGACCCGACAGTTGCACGACACCCCCTTTTTTATGGAATTGCGGGAGCTGGCACGTCAGTTGGAAGGGTATCATTTTTCCGAGTCCCTGGTGGTGGCCCGGCGACTGGCAGAGCGCGCCGGAATCCACTGGCCTGCTCCCCAGGTTTTTGAACATACCTGGCAGCGGGAGCGGATATTGATTGTCGATGATCAATCTTCCAACATTAACCTGCTGGTGGATGTCTTGACCGATTGGCACTGTATGGTAGCCACCCACGGACGGGATGCCTTGGCCATTGCATGTGTCAATCCGGCCCCTGAAATCATCCTCTTGGATGTGATGATGCCGGAAATGAATGGTTTTGATGTCTGTCGGTATTTAAAAGCCGATCCGGCCACCAGTCAAATTCCGGTCATTTTTATCACTGCCCGCAAGGAAGCGGTGGATGAATCCTTGGGCTTTCAGTTGGGAGGGGTGGACTTTATCACCAAGCCATTTCATCCCGATAGTGTGCGTCGCCGGGTCATCCACCATCTTGAGTTGAAACGCCATCGCCAACAATTGGAGGAGTTGGTGGCCCAACGTACCGCCGAACTGCTAGCGGCCAAGGCAGAGGCGGATCACCGTAAAGATGCCGCAGAGGCAGGGAACCGGGCCAAAAGTCGTTTCTTGGCCACCATGAGCCATGAAATTCGTACCCCCATGAATGCCATTCTGGGAATGGCGGAGGCGTTGAGCGAAACCGATCTGACCCCGGAGCAACAAGGCTTTGTCACCGTCTTTCAACGGGCGGGGGAGCGGCTGTTGGGATTGATCAACGATGTGTTGGATTTAAGCAAGGTGGAATCCGGGCGGCTGGCGTTGGAAGCCCAGCCCTTCCAATTAGACGAATTGCTTGCTTCCACCACCCGGCTGGTCAAATCCCGTGCAGAGGAAAAAGGCATTCAATTGATTGTGGAGGGAGCACCAGGGTTGCCTTCCACGGTGGAGGGAGATTTTAATCGTCTGCACCAGGTTATTTTAAATTTATTGGATAATGCCATTAAATTTACCCATGAAGGCAGTGTCACCCTGCGCTTGCTTCCGCTGGCAAACAATTTGGGGGTGCGATTTGAGGTGGAGGATACGGGCATCGGGGTGCCAGAGGATAAACGACAGGATATTTTCCATGGCTTTGTGCAAGCCGATGCCAGCATCACCCGTCGCTATGGTGGCAGTGGATTGGGGTTGGCCATCTGCCATCGCCTGGTTCATCGCATGGGGGGAGATATTGGGGTTATCAGTACCCTGGGTAAGGGCAGTTTGTTTTATGTGCAGCTACCGTTGAAGGGGTTGGCCGATGGTCCCCAAACCACCCTTGCTCCGCAGGTGGCACCCGCCGTGTTGGATCTCCAGCAAACGGAACAAGGGGCAGAAATTCTTCTTACCGAAGACGCAGTGGATAATGTTCTGTTGATTCAAGTTTTTCTCAAAAAGACCCCCCATAAACTGACCATCGCTTCCAATGGTGAGGAGGCTCTCGCCCTCTTCAAGCAACGCTCCTTTGATCTGGTATTGATGGATTTGCAAATGCCGGTGATGGATGGTTTTACCGCCACCGCCATCATGCGTCGCCATGAAGAGGAAAACCGGCTGCCCGCCACCCCCATTGTTGCCTTGACGGCCCACGCCTTTGCCGAAGATCACCAGCGTGCCTTGGATGCAGGCTGTAACGATTTTCTTACCAAACCTCTCGCCAAACAAAAATTGCTGGAAACCATTCATCGTCTGATCCGTGGAAAATAAGTTGATCCTGCAAAATATTTGATGAAGAACTCTAAATAAAGTGTGCTTTTTTGGCCTTCCCACAAGGAATGATTGACAAAAATCAGGGGTTGGTGTACACCA
Source organism: Magnetococcales bacterium (assembly GCA_015233935.1). Taxonomy (GTDB): domain Bacteria; phylum Pseudomonadota; class Magnetococcia; order Magnetococcales; family JADFXB01; genus JADFXB01. The sequence goes on from JADFXB010000182.1 coordinate 5,613, forward strand.
TTTCCACGGGTGAATGGGCCTTTTTCATGCTAAGAGTTGGCATGCAATTCGCTAGGTTTTTCTGAGATTCCTGGCGGTGCAGGCCAATATGTCAGCAAGTCAATCCTTTCAAACTGGTTAATCTCTGTTTAATCATAAGAAAATCAAAGGATTGAAAAGCCGATTTGTTGGTGTGCCGTTGGGATGTATGTCAACGGAGCGGCAGTTTTCGTCAATGGGTGCCTGCAAGCTTGTCGGGTTGCAAGGGGAGCCATTTATTAAGGACGAGGGAATCAATGATATTGCAACGAACACATTGGCGGTGGGGAAGGGGCAGATCTTTGGCTGCTTTAACCCTGCTCCTGGGACTATTGGGATCGCCAGATATCATGGGTAAGGAAAATTCTGCCCGTGATAGTGTGCTGGCGGAAGTGTTGGGCGAGGGCAGGATTGCCGCCTTATTGCAG
>JADFXB010000183.1 GCA_015233935.1 Magnetococcales bacterium
AGCCGCCTCTTTTGAACCAACTAGACTGACGGGCAACGCCTGACATGAAATTACTCACCATAGATGATTCTAAAACCATACGTCGGGTGATCAGCGGCGTTGGTGCCATGCTGGGCTTTGAAGTTCTGGAAGCCGAAAATGGAACCGAAGGACTGCGTACCCTTGCCGAATCTGGCGATGAGGTGGCCCTCATCCTGCTGGACTGGAATATGCCCGGGATGAACGGCCTGGAAGTTCTCCACAGCATTAAGGCCGATCCCCGCTGGACCCACATTCCAGTGATGATGGTGACCACCGAGGGAGAACGAAGCTACATCGTCAAAGCCATCCAGGCAGGTGCGGTGCACTATCTGACCAAACCCTTCTCCCAAGAAGAGATGGCCGCCCGTATCATGGAAAGCCTTGGCATGGGCGGGATGTAACCGGTATCCTTATCCCTGCTGTTTCTGTTAACGTTTGCGCGGAGGCTTATCCAAGGTGAGTAACGACAGTCGAGTCAAATTGCTGGACGGTCTGCGCAACACGGTCATTGAGGTCATGGGCACCATGGCCTGGTCCAGTGTGCAATTTGCCGGAATGGAAGAAACCGACGACTTTATCCTGAAAGATGAAGTGGCCGGCCTGATCCAACTCTTCGGCCACCACCAAGGCATGGTGGGCATCTCCTGCAAGGAATCGCTGGGACGCGAACTGGTAGGACGTATGGTGGGCCTTGCCGTGGAAGACCTGCTTCCCGAAGACCTGCGGGACGGCGTCGCCGAACTGGCCAACATGATTTGCGGCGGCATGAAAACCAAAGCCCAAATCAGCGAGTTAAACCTCTCGCCACCCGTGGCCATCATCGGACGGGACTACATCGCCCAATGGAAAACCGACCATGCCACCATGGTCCTGACTTTTTTGATTGAAGAAGAAGTCTTTCTGGTTCACGCTTGTATCTGACCCTTTCGGATGCTAAAGAAGCCACTTCATGGCTCTTGTTTGGCAAAGCCTTTACCTGGAGGGTGACAGCATGTTAGATTGTGCTTTGGAAACAAGCCAATAGACTGCTGAATGAAGCCGCGGCAAGCTGTTACAAACCACCGCGCACTAATAAATAATGGATTGATGTCAACAGGTTATGTCATAGACAAACCGAACATCAAAGCCAGGGATTGACAGTATCGGTTAGCGGAATATTAAACCTCCGCAGGGAGAATGAACATGCGAGTTTTGATTGTGGACGATTCCAGCGTGATGCGCAAAATCGTTGCGCGTGGTCTTCGGCAGGCAGGATTCAAAATTGACGATATCCTGGAAGCCGGTGACGGCGTGGAAGCCCTGCAAATGGTCACAGCTCATAACTTTGACCTGATCCTCTCCGACTGGAATATGCCGAATATGGATGGCCTCACTTTTGTTAAAGAATTGCGTAAAAGTGATGACACCCCAGTGGTCATGGTCACCACCGAAGGTGGCGAAGGGAAAGTTGCCGAAGCCATCCAAAACGGAGCCAACGGCCATATCAAGAAACCCTTCACCCCGGAAGACCTGAAAGCCACCCTGGGACAATTCTTCCGCGGATAATCAGTAGCCCCGCCCCCTGTCTCCTTTGGAATCAGGGGGCGGACTTAACTGGTCTCTTTGGGGGCAAGATTGAGGCGCAATGTTTCAACCATAGCAGGTCGCCACTGTCGCCCCAACCGGGATGATGGTGGAACCACCCGTTAACAGGTGGGGCACTTTCTAGCTGTCATACCGGTATGGCATCAGGTTTTGACCAGCACCGGGCAGCACGAAATCAACCCGGCATCAAAACCAGTGATGCGTTTATGCAAACTCCCGACGAACTAGTAGTCAAGGCCAAGCCGTTTTTTCTGAATTATTTTAATAAGCTGGCCAATGACTTGAATACCCTGACCGCCGCTCCGGTGAGTTGTTCAGTCGGTGAAATTGTGCTATTGCGGGGCAAGGAAGAGCTGGAACCTTTCTTCGAGATGGACCGCAGTATGGCCTACGTCAAAGAAGACGGGCAAAACTTAGGTGACATCCATCTCCTGTTCAACGTAGAAACCTCCATCGCCCTCACCGGCCTGATGATGATGATGGGTGAAGGCATCATCAAAGAGCAGGTCAAAACCCGCACCTATACCGAAGAGATCCAGGAAGGCTTCCAGGAAGTGGCCAACCAGGTGGTGGGTGCCATGAACGAGCTTGTAGAACGCAAGCTCAAAGGTGGCCATCTCCACTTAAGCGTCACCGACCACGTGGAATATGGCGAATTTCCCAAAAGCCTCTCCCCCACCATTACCTACCTGGCGGTGGTTGTTACCATCCAGGTCAGCAATTTCACCCCCCAATCCGCCCAATGGCTGCTTACCCAAAAACTGGCTGAAGGCTTGTTGGGACTCAAGTTTCCTTTGACCGAAGCCGAAATGGCCGCTGCCGGTCTCGAAGGAGGCGGAGGCGACGGTGCTGCAGCCGCTGCCCTGGCTGGCGGACTGCTGCCGGGCGGGAGCAAACCGAAAACCGATTCCGGCATCGACCTTTCCGCCTATGCCAATCTGGGGGTCAATCCCAACGACTTTGAACGTCGCGTCGACCTGGATGCCTATGCCGGCGTTGGAACCGATCCCTCCAAAGCCGCCAAACAAAAACCACCGGATCTGGCCGCCTTTGCTAAACTGCTCCCCGAAGAAGAAGGGGGCGGTGATGTGGCCGCCGTGGCCAGTCTGGGCGCAGGAGGATCTCTCTCCTACAGCCGCAACGACAACCTGCCCATGCCCAACGAACCAGGCAGCGTTAAAGCGGTAATGGTGGAACCACCCTTTTCCATGAAGGAAGAAGAAAAAGTCATCAAGGCCATCAACGCCATGCGGCAGGATGGTTACAAATATATTGGTATCGATACCACTGAAGGGAAACTGGTGCGCATTATCACCCAAAGCGACTTGCGGCAACTCATGGGACCCTTCTTCGGTACGAAAGCCATGACCGCCCGTGATAAGGCCATCTGCACCGTACCGTTGAGCAAGATTAACAAGGAACAATCCCTCATTCGCATACCCATCACCGGAACCATCCAACAGGCCGCCGACCTCATCAATGAATTCGATCTACGGGTTCTGCCAGTGGTGAGTAAAGCAGGTGTTTTGCGGGGGTATGTCACCGTACATGCTGTACTCAAATATTATCGCAATAAACGACAGGGCTGATGCTAACCGTCTCTACCGTTGACGGTGACTTTCTGAAAAATTCCAGGAAATTTGCCAAAGGTGGTGGTATAGTGACCACCTTGACCGCTTGGTTGATATCCAGGTGGAACCACTTTTATAACCCTTAGTTGAGATACCAGGTTACCCTCCATGGTTTTACGTTGGCGTAGTCTCTCCATGCTACCCTTATGCACCCTGATTGCTTTGGCCACCCAACCTGGCAGCAGCCAGGGAGAGGGGCTGTTGGAAATGGGCCAAAAGGCGCGTCAGTTCGTGGACATGGAGTCGGACCAATTGGAACACGACCGCCAAGCTAAAACCATCACTGCTGTGGGTGGGGTCCATTTGCAGCAGGGGGATGAATACCGACTGCATTCCGACCGTGCCGTCTATCATACCGACAGCCGCCGCATCGATGCCGTGGGCAAGGTGGAGCTGGATTATCAAAGCTCCAAACTGCGCCTGTCCACAGAAAAAGCCACCTTTGATACCCTGGCCAACTCCCTGGAAGTGCCCGGTTCCGTAACCATGAAAAGCGGTGCAGACGCCATTTCCGGCGTCAACATGCTTTTATGGCCAAGAGAAAACCGGGGAACCCTGGAAAAAATGGTGATGGATATGGAAGGACCGGGGGGCCATGTCACCGCTGACAAGGCAACCCTCCACGATGAACATTCCATGACCCTCAATCAGGCAACCTTCACCAACTGCGATTGCGACGATGCCCCCTGGCGACTGGAAGCCGACTCCCTCTTCCTGGACAAGAATGAAAACCAACTGGTAGCGCAAAATGTGGCCCTCTACTTTAAGGGCGTGCCCATTGCCTACAGCCCCTGGTGGCAAAATCCCCTCTTCAAAAAACGTAAAAGCGGCTTTCTGCTCCCTGCCATCGGCCACAGTGGGGCCACCGGTATGGAACTGGATCTCCCCTATTATTTTAATATCGCCCCCGATAAGGATGCCACCCTCACCTTTCACCCCACCACCGAACGGGGCTTCCTTCTCAAGGGACAATTCCGCTATCTGGCAGAAGGATATCGGGGGATTGTTGAAAATCAAAGCATTTTTGATACCAAGGATGATGCCTACCGGGGCCTCACCCTGTTGGATCATCGCCATAAGTTGGAGGATTGGCGATTGGATATCAACGTGCAACGGATTCAAACCAGGGACTATTTAAAAGATTTTCATCAAGACGCCTTGGACGATAAAACCCGATATACCACCAATAATTTATTGGTAAACCGACTGTGGAGTCGCAAAGGGGGATTGACCGAATTGCGGGGTGGCACCACCTGGTTCCAAAATTTGGAAGCATTGAACGACGATTTTACCATCCAGCGGTTGCCCTATCTGCATCTGGAAGATATACGTCCCCTCAACGGGCTGGGCAGTGGCTGGAGTTTGGAAAGTACCGCCGGGATGGATCAGTTTTATCGCCTTAGGGGCGATTTTGTCCAACGACTGGACATTTCCCCCTCCCTCTCCTTCCGGCAACCCCTCTATTTCGGCTCTCTGACAGCCCAATTGGGCGTGCGGGAGACCGCCTATCTCACTCAGGGGATCGCCCTGGAAAATCCCTTGGATCTTAACGATACCGTCAGCCGCCAATCCAGCCACGGTCGTTTACGTCTGGATGGCATGCTGGCCAAGGTCTATCAAGGGGCAACCGGTGAAGCCCGCTATCGTCATACCCTGGAACCCACCGTGCAATATGTGATCAATGCGGTGAACAACCAGCCCAATATCCCCCTGCTGGACACGGCACTACGGGATATGACCGCCACCAATCTTTTTTCCCAATATTTGTACAGCGGTCCCGACCGCCTGGTCAGTGGCCAATGGTTGGCCTATGGTCTGACCACCCGCTTGACCGGTCCCCGCTGGGGCAGTGATCGGGTGGGGGAAATGGTGGCCTTTACCATTGGGCAACGCTGGGCACCGGCAGAAGATCGGGAGTTTCAAGCACAACACGCCATGTCCAACGTGGTGACCAGCATGGAACTGTTTTTGTCGGATCAATGGTCCATTACCTCCAGTGCCCTGGTGGACCCCTACAGCGGCCTCTTTAACCGGGTGGATAATACCGTCAACTATGCCTCCCTGCGGGGTGACCAGGTTACCTTTGGCCACTATCTGGATCGCCAACGCAACACAGAAGATATGGTCCTGATGGCCAAAGTACGTTTGGTGGAACCCTGGTCTTGGATCCAGGAGGGAGATTATTCTCTCGAACGTTCCACCCTCAACAACTGGAAGTCAGGCCTGATGTATGAGCACGAGTGCTGGTCCATCCAGCTCTTGGGAGGCAAACGCTTGTTGCAAAACACCTCCCAACATGGTGGTGGTTGGGCCGGCTTTCTTATTAACTTCAAAGGATTGGGTGATTACGGCATTCGTTCGTAATCGGTCACCTGCCAAGATAAAGGATTCTGCCCGTGGTGTTCGGAAACCTTCCCCTTCTTACGTTGGTTAAGGCGTGTCGGGTAACCGTGGCATTGGCCCTGTCCGGCCTGATTTTCGCGGGGCAAGCTCTTGCCAGGGAGAGTCAACCCCTGGACCGGGTGGTGGCCATCGTCGGAGCACAGAATATTTCCGACAAAGAACTCGAACCCATGGTTATCACCCAATCGGAAGTGGATTCGATGGCCCGCCCCTTACTGGCCCAACTGGCACGCAAAGGTGGGGGAGTGGATGAACAAAAGGTGCGCAAAAAGGTCCTGGATGAAATCATCATGCGCCGTTTGCGCTTTCAAGAAGCGGAACGACTCAAGATTAAAATTTCAGACCAAGAAGTGAAAGCCCTTTTTGACCAAATGGCCAAGCAGAATAATCTGTCCCCCGAACAGTTTACCCAAG
>JADFXB010000184.1 GCA_015233935.1 Magnetococcales bacterium
CTGTAAGGCTGTAAGGCTGTAAGGCTGTAAGGCTGTAAGGCTGTAAGGCTGTAAGGCTGTAAGGCTGTAAGGCTGTAAGACTGTAAGACTGTAAGGCTGTATGGCTGTATGGCCGGTGGGTTATGTTGCGTTATAGTTGGTCTGGAGTATTTTTTACTTAGAATTTTATCAAATTATTTACTGGTTTGTTTGATTCTTTTATTTTTATTGTTCTTGCTTTGGAAGGACATGAACTTGTTATTCTGTCTTCCTTCCATATTTGTTAGTTTGATTATCTGGCTACCTATTGTTTTGTTTTTTGGATTCATATTATTTTTTTTCTGTTTTTGTCCCAATTTAATTTTTACTCCTTTGTTGGGTCTTTCATGGTCAAGTGCGGTTTTTTTCTCTTGGTGAAAGTATCTGGTATGTGCTTTCCGCTTTTCCCTTTGTGATGGTTTCTTTTATGTGGGTTTTTTATTTCCCAATTTTTACATGGGAATTTGGGATGGGTTTTCCATGCTCTCTTTTATCTAAGAGAATAAAGTATGGGCATTCATCACCCCCTTTTTTATAGGTTGGGAATAAAGTATGAGCATTCTGCACACCCCCCTCTAGGGAGGGGAATGCAGTTTTTCGAATTATTGTTGGTATTATAAAGATAAAAGGCTGCCGGTTGTTTTCGTTGGCTGGTAAAGATGGCGGCACTTATGGATGGTAGGTATTCTCCTTATTCCACCAATTCTTGTGTTGACATCAATTTTCCTGTGATTTTTTCCAATTCTTCTAAGGAATGATATTCCAATGTTATTTTGCCTTTTCCTTGTACATTGGTTATGCTTACCTTGGTTCCTAATAATTGTGTCAAATTTTGCTCCATTACCATAACTGAAGCATCTTTTCGTCTTCCTCCATAGCCTCGTGGTTCTTTGTGTTCTTCCGTTTGTGCTTGTTTTTTTAATATTTCTTGGATGATTCTCTCAGTTTCCCGTACAGATAATTCTTCCTGAATAATTCTCTCTGCCAGTATCGTCGTTTGGTCTGAGTCTTCTCCTAATCCCAGTAACGCCTTTGCGTGTCCTTGGCTTATGGTTCCTTTGGCCACCTTTTCCAGTATTTCTTCAGGCAGTCTGAGTATTCGTAAATAGTTTGTAATGGTGATACGGTTTTTACCAATACGTTCGGCTATTTTTTTATGGGTGTAATCAAATTCATCCATTAATCTCTGTAGTGCACGGGCAATATCCACTGGGTTTAAATCCTCCCTTTGAATATTTTCCAATAAGCCAATTTCCAACACTTCATAATCATTCAATTCGCGCACGATGGCAGGAATTTCTGAGAGGCCTGCTGCTACAGCAGCGCGCCAGCGTCGTTCTCCAGCTACAATTTGAAATTCACCATCAACTCCTGTTGTTTGTAGGCTACGAACCAGGATGGGTTGTAATACCCCTTGTTCCTTTATGGAATTAATCAGTTCTTCCAAGGATTCGGTTGGGAAATACTTCCGTGGTTGGTGGGGGTTTGCATGGATGACCCCTACGGCAAGAGTACGAATTTTAACGCCCTCTTCTGTTGTGGCCTCTTCGCCGAATAAGGATCCTAAACCCCGGCCCAAACTGTTCTTTTTCTTTGTATTTGCATCCATGGCTTTATTCCTGCACCTTTTCATTTTCGTGACGGGTAATCATTTCATTGGCCAGAGCATAATAGGCTGTTGATCCTCGGCAATGGGCATCGTACCACAAAACAGGTTTGCCAAAACTGGGAGCTTCGCTCACCCTTACATTTCTGGGAATTCTTGTTTGATAAACCTTATCGCCAAAATGATTGCGTACTTCTTCCTCTACTTGGGTGCTCAGGTTGGTTCTACCATCATACATGGTGAGTACGATTCCTTCCCATTGGAGGCTTTTGTTTAACTTTTTCTGTGCCAGGCCAATGGTGTTGGCCAATTGTGAGAGTCCTTCCATGGCGTAAAATTCACATTGCAACGGCACCAAGACACGATCTGCGGCCACCAGGGTATTTAACGTGATGAGTCCCAACGAAGGAGGGCAGTCCAAAATGACATAATCGTATTCTTCCACATGATCCCGTATGGCCTCTCTTAATCGGTATTCTCGTCTCTGCATGGTAACCAGTTCGATTTCCGCTCCAGACAAGTGGGGGGTTGACGGCACCAGGTACAAATAGGGTGGAAATGGTTCTTTAAGTGCCTCATGGAGTCCGCAATTTCCTATCAATAAATCATACACCGTTTTCTGTCTTGCCGCTTTGTCCACTCCATAGCCGGTTGTGGCATTTCCCTGCGGGTCACAGTCCACCAGGAGAACTTTTTTCTCTGCGGCTGCCAACGCGGCGACTAAATTGACAGCCGTGGTGGTTTTTCCAACCCCACCTTTTTGATTGGCTATTGCAATGATGATAGCCATGCTTGAATTCTCCCATGTTCCACGTGGAACTTGTTGAGGTGTATTGTCGATGCTTGGATTATACAGCGTTCTTGCCGTATAATCCAGTAAGAAATCCTTATTGTCGTGTCAAAAGAATGATTTTTGATTCAGGTGAAACAACATGAATTTCTGGAGACGAATAAAGGCCAGCAACGCTGGAAGAAGAAAACTCGGACAAGTCGTGTTCCACGTGGAACCCCTTCATGGCAAAAAACTTCCCACCAGAAGATAAAAGGGGAGAAAGATAGTGGCAGGAGTTGAGAAGCGAGGAAAAAGCCCGGCTGGTGGCAAAGGTAAAAGTGGATGCGTTGGTTAAAGATTCTATCCTGTCACTATAAACGACCACATGAGACAACATTAATCGATGAATAACATAACGGAGAAAACGAGCCTTCTTCTGGTTGGATTCAGTAAGCGTAAAATTTAAAGATGGGTGCAGAATAGCAAGAACCAATGCAGGAAACCCATTGCCCGAACCCAAATCAATACCCGCCCCCGAAGCAGGTAAAAAAGAAGATAGGGATAAAGAATCCACCAAATGACGATCTAACAAACGAGGTAGCTCGCCACGAGCCAATAAACCATGGGAAAGATTCCACTGCTCCACCAAAAGCAGAAACTGATAAAGATGCTCTACTTGAGCCAGCGAAAAGGAAAAACTGGAAAGACAAGATTCCAACGCTGGACGGGAAATAACAGAGGACAATGCCATGGCCATTCCTTAAATTAAACGCATCAAGAATAACCAATATGGAACAAAATGGCCGTGATGGCCGCAGGAGTCACTCCAGGTATGCGATAGGCCTGACCAATGGTGCCAGGACCAACACGTTGCAACTTTTGGCGAACTTCCGTGGATAAACCATGCACAGCCTCCCAGTTCACACCATCCGGTATCTTAACCTCCTCTGCACGCCGAAATCGCTCTACCTCAGAATCCTGACGATCTAAATAACCAGCATAATGAACCTCAACCTCCAAAGCCGTGCGAACCGGCTCCGATAGATCACTTAAGCCAACTCTTGCCAAAAGTGAATCTAAATCAACATCCTGCCTTCGCAATAAATCCATGGCTAAACGACGATACCCGCCCTCACCATTGGGCAATAATCCATCCACTAATACCCGTGACTGGGCTAAAACCTCTTTGGCTCGCTCAATAGAGGAAATCTTGTCCAAATAAACCTGCCAACGTTGATCATCCACCAAGCCCAGTTCACGACCAATTGGCGTCAACCTCTCATCCGCATTGTCCGCACGTAAAAGCAAGCGAAACTCCGCCCGCGAGGTGAACAACCGATAAGGCTCATCTACCCCTTTAGTCACCAAATCATCTACCATCACCCCCAAATAACTCTGACTGCGATCAAAAAGAATGGAAGAGCGACCCAAAACATACAAACCAGCATTTAATCCTGCCACCATCCCTTGACCCGCCGCCTCCTCATAACCAGTCGTCCCGTTAATCTGCCCAGCAAAATAAAGACCACGAAAACCCTTGAGGGCTAAGTCCGAAGATAATTGCCGAGGATCAATCATGTCATACTCAATAGCATATCCAGGACGCAATAAAAGGACATCCTCTAAACCTTCAATAGAGCGTAAAAAAGCCCATTGTACATCAATTGGTAAAGAAGTAGATAATCCGTTAGGATAAATTTCGTGGGTGTGCCTTCCCTCAGGCTCTAAAAAAATTTGATGCACTTCCTTGTCCGCAAAGCGAACAACTTTGTCCTCAATGGATGGGCAATAGCGAGGACCAATACCTTGAATCTGACCCGAATAAAGGGGAGCACGATGTAAATTATCCCGAATAATTTGCCGGGTGGCCGGAGTGGTATAAGTAATGTGACAAGGAACCTGTTCACAAGAAACCTTGCCCGTAAGAAACGAAAATGGATAAGGTTCTTCATCCCCAGGTTGCTCTGTCAATCGCTGCCAATGTATCGTGCGTCCATCCAAGCGGGCCGGCGTTCCCGTCTTCATACGATACATGGTCAAACCAAGAGATTTCAGACTCTCTGCCATTGGATAACTGGCACGACACCCCAACCGCCCCGCCGCAAATTGCCGCTCCCCAATATGCACAAGCCCACTTAGGAACGTACCCGTGGTTAATACCACAGCATCCGCTTCCAAAACATCCCCCCAGTCACTCAACACCCCGCGAACCTCCGAACCCTCCATCACCAGTGAAAGGGCCTCGGCCTGACGCATAAAAAGGTTGCCAGTACCTTCCAATAAAGAACGCATCTCTCGTTTATACATAACACGGTCCATTTGACCCCGTGGACCACGTACCGCTGGACCTTTACGACGATTCAACAGCCGAAATTGAATCGCCCCCCGATCTGCAACCTTACCCATAATCCCACCAAGGGCATCAATCTCCCGCACCAAGTGCCCCTTACCCAAGCCACCAATAGCAGGATTGCAGGACATCTGCCCAACCGTATCCAGATTCTGGGTCAATAAAAGGGTGCGTGCACCCAGCCGGGCAGCCGCATGGGCCGCTTCACATCCCGCATGACCCCCTCCAATCACAATAACCTGATAGCGATTCTTAGCATCCATCGGCCACAACATCCTCTAAAGGGTGGATCAATAGCTCTTGCACAACCGGTAAATCAGCAGGGGGCATGGCAACATTCTTTAAATCATTCAAAGAAAACCATTTTGCCTGCTGAGAGGCCAAGGCCTGCGGTTCGCCATGCCAGGCGGTCACATGATACAAAAGCATCACCAAATGAAAATGGCCATAGGCGTGGGAAACAAATTGCCAGGGTTTAAAGACACGAATTTCAATTCCCAACTCTTCACGCAACTCTCGGATAAGGGCTGCCTCAGGGGTTTCGTCGCCATGAACCTTACCACCGGGAAACTCCCATAACGAGCCGAATGAATCTTCTGATCGTCTTTGCGTCAAAAGATAGGTTCCATTCAATGTAAGAATCCCGGCAACAACCAATAGATGACCAGGTTTTTTCATCTTATAAAGGATTCATGAAAACCAAAATTTTTTCTTGGGAGCACAAACCGCCTCCTGCCAAGCCGCGACCGGTTCCGGTGGAACACGGGTCATAACCCACCAAGGTTTCACTCCCATGGATGGTCCGCAACCACAGCCCGCACGCCTGGGATGAAACACTTTAACAATATGCGGGTCTTCCATGCTTTGCACGTAGACCATGGTGGTCCATACCCCACGCTCCTCTCGCAAAATTTCCTCAACCAACTGCTGCAAATGTTGACTGGCCGTGGAGCCAGTTACGGTATCTCTAGGGAGGGTAGATTCAGGATCCACCAAGTACCACCCGTCCGAAAGGGCCATGGTTGCACCCAGTTTCTCCACATCCGAAAGTCGGATCATGCCATCAAAACGACCATTGAGCCGGTGGACAAAAGATTCGGTAGCCATCTGCAAGCCATCCTTAGCGAGAGAAATCACTCTTCCAGTATAAACCAAACCACTCTCCAGCACACCTGCAAAAAGCACAATAGACATGAGACTGACAGTGTCAAAAAGCCCCTAAAAAAGTGTCCCAGCAAAGTGTCCCAGTGGGACACTTTGCTGGGACA
>JADFXB010000185.1 GCA_015233935.1 Magnetococcales bacterium
CCTGGCAACTGGTCGAAGAGAAGTAAATCCATTAAAAAAAGGAGGGGGTCTGGGGGAGTTCACCTCCCCCGGGGTTTTGCCTTTTCCTAACTCGCCATCGTCCAAGAACAAGTATCCGCTAAAAACAACCCACAAAAATAAATTGCCAGCCCCCCCGACGATGGCGACGGGGGTCCGGGGTGCTCCCGCACCCCGAATCCCTCAATGCCACCATTCTATTGAGACTTCCCTTCCACCTCCCTAAGCAAACGCAGGGTTTCCAGGGGATTTTTATAGCGGCTTTGGAACTGTCCCAAAGGATAAAACAGGGCGGCATTATCCAGTCCCTGATTGAGATGCCAGCCCAAGAGTTCATCCCCCTTGCTGGAGGAGGTGAAGTAACCAAGGGGGTTCCACAAGATCCAGCGTTGACGATCATTATGGGGAAAGAAAGCCAAAACTTCTTTCCCCTGCTGCATCTGATACCAACGAATAGTACCGTCGCCAAAGGCGGCCATGCCCACTTTGCCGTTCTGGCTCACAGCCACATTCCAACACTGGGTTGGAATGGGCACTTCCCACAATTCAGCCCCATTTTTGGTATAGAGTCTTAACGAAAAATTGGTTCCCAGCAACACATGGGAGCCATCGGGGAAGATGGTATAGGTGGAGGGATGCTCCATTTTTTTCAAAGGCAGACCGATATTGTTAATGAATACCCCTTGCCGATCTTTCAGCCCTTGCACCTGCACACCGTTGAAGGTGCGCAACGGTGGTTTCAAATCTTCCCGACTGGCGGAATTGTGCTCCAACGTCATGCTATCCAGAGAAAAGCGGGTAATGGTAGACCGGTCTGTATCGTAGGTGAATTCAAAGGTGTGGCCATCGCTGCTCCAGCGAAACAACTCTTTCATATTGCGAAAGTCGGCTTGCGGTCGTTCATGTTTGAAGGTGAGTTTGCCAGTTTCATCCAGTCGTCCCAGGTTGGGGTCACCACTGGCAAAGAGCAGTCCGCCATCAGGGGTGGCAGCCATATCCATGATGATATCGCTGGAAACAGGGGTATCCTGAAAGCTGCCTTTGCCCCCGTTTTCCCAGCGACGGATGGCTCGCAACTCCCCGGCTTGATAAAGGCCTGCGGCGAAAAGATATTTACCATCTTTGGACCAGGCCACACTCTGTAATTTTTTATCGATGCCCTTGATATCGGGAAGGAACGATGTTTTCAGGCTGCGGCTTTCCAGCACCTCCACCTGGGATGAATTGCGAAATCCCACGGCAATGGAGGCACCATCAGGAGAAAAGACTGCGGAGAAGGGTTCTTTGCCGTTGTCGAACTTGCGATGGCGCAGAAGTATGCCACTGCTGTCATAAAGGCGAATGAAACCGTCATAGCTGGTGGTGACCAATTGACCGGCTTTGTCAAAATTCAACCAGTAGGTTTGATCATAATAATTTTCATCGCTCACCATCTGCATGCCATCCTGGACCCGGTAAATGCGGATGCCATTATCCCTGGCCATGGCGACAGCAAGAAAGACGCCATTGGGAGAAAAAGCCAAATGATTGATGGTATTGGGTAAGCGACCAATGCGACGCACCATCTTGCCGGTCAAGACATCCAACAGGTAGATGGTGGTTTTTTTCTCCCAATCCCAACCGGTCCAGCCACCAACGGCCACCAGTCGTCCATCGGGGGAGAGGGCGACAGCGAACAGTTTGCCATCGTTGGCGGTGCCTATGGGGATACGCAGGGTCTTGATGGCCTTGCCATCGGGCAGGGACCAGATACGCAGGGTTTTGTCATCGGAAACGGTAGCTGCGATTTTGCCGCGCCCATCCACTGCCAAACGACGGATGATAGCGGTATGCATTCCCCCTTCCAGGCGCAGCATGGGGGTGGTGGGAATGGTTTCTGCGGGAGCCGACTCCACCATAAGCAGGGTCATGGCTATAACCATCAGCCATCGAAAGCGATTCCACAGGCCAGACCCAAACCGTGCCATGGGACGGAACTCCCGGTTAGTTGTCTTCCTTCAACCAATCTTTCACAATATCCCGTGCCTGGGATTGTTGTTGTCCGGTTTCAAAAATACGATTATTTTTTGAGCCCGCTGGTGGTTTCCTGACCGTAGGTTGACTTGGGCGGCTGGCAGCGGCTGTGGTGGCCGTACTTTTGGCCGGTGAAGAAACCCGCTTTTTTTTGGGAGTACCCAAGAGCCAGTCGAGGAATCCCATTGTGTGGTCTCCGCTGTCAAATAACCCTGTATTCTTCAAAGGTACGATATAATTCACGCCCAATCCAAGCGTCGGTTGCTGCGTAGACGATTTGGAAAGGTTTTAACTCTTCCTTGGCCCAATTGGAACATTTGGCTCGTTTGGAAATGCGCAGGCGCAAGTGGGCAGCCGCCATGCTGCGCAATCCCCGATTGGGTAATCCCAGCCGTTCAGCCACCGAGGCCAAATCCAAAAATCCATTGGGACTGAAGGAAAAAACCCCTTGCAACTTGCGAATATCCTGTTCCAGTCCCACACCCACCTTGCGGATAGCGGAGTTGGAAAAGAGTTTTCCCAGGGGCGAGTGATCTTTTATCCCTTGCAATTGGATCAATTGCACTTCGTTGTCCAGGGCAAGTTGGATCAAAGAAGGGGCATAGATCACACCCTTACGAAAGGTGGGACGGGTTTCGGTATCAAAGCCCAGAAGGGTTTGATTTTGCCAGGCGAGGGCCGCTTCCTGCAAACCGGCGTCCGTACTGACCAAACGGGTAGCACCATCCCACTTACCCAATGGCATTAGATTGATTTCTTCCTGGGCAATTTTTTGATACCACCCTTGGGGCAATTTGACTTCATCCATGGCGAAGACAATCCATGGCAACGACCTGAAAACTGCTCATCCACCCATCCTTTCCCGATATGGCTACCTCTCTGCCAAAAATTGGCCATTTCTTAGGATACACTAAGATGGTCTCTTCTCAACAGTCATTGACAAGTATGGGATGAAATTTTTTTCAATTACCCTTCCCATTTCCTTTTCAGCCTATTCATTGGCTGGCTTGGCCAGGATTAACCCGATCCTTTCCCCCACCGGAGGATGGCTGTAATGGAGGATGACCTGCCAAGGGTGGGGCGTTAACTGGCTTAAGTTGGTAATGGCCAATTTTTTCAACGCATTGGCCAGTGCCAATGGTTTGCCGGTGGAGGTTATGGCAAATCGGTCTGCCTCTCTCTCATAGTGGCGCGATATGGCCTTAAATAGAAGAGAAATGAGAAGATCCAAGGGAGCAAAAAAGAGGCTAAAAAGAGCCAATCCCACATAGATACTGGGCTGTTCCACAAAAAAGGCTTGGAAAAATCCCTGCTGAGTAAGAAAGAGAGAGAGCAACCAGAACATCACCCCCATGTGAATCATGGCTGTCATCATCCCCTTGATGAGATGTTTGTGGCGGTCATGCCCCACCTCATGAGCCACAACCCCCACCATTTCATCGGGGGTCAATTTCTCCACCAGGGTGTCAAACAGGGCGATACGCCGATTTTTGCCAAATCCACTGAAAAAGGCGTTGGCCTTGCTGGAACGACGAGAGCCATCCACAACTGATATTTCCCCCACAGGAAAGTTGATCTTTCCCGCATAGCCCAAAATGGCCTGCCGTAACGCCCCCTCTTCCAAAGGAGAAAATTTAAGGAACAAGGGTAGAATCCACCGGGGCGAAACATATTGCAATAGACTGATCATACCGACACTGAAGAGCCAACAGGCCAGCCAGGCCAACTCCCCTGCCCAATTGAAAAAGGTTAAAATGGCCGCTAGCAGGGGAATGCCCAACACCATGACCAAACCCATCCCCTTGGCCATATCCGCAAGATAGGTTTTCCAGGTGGTGCGGTTGAGACCAAACTTTTCTTCCAGAATAAAGGTACGATAGAGTTCCAATGGCAGATTGAAAAGATAGTTAAGTGCCGTCAAAGCGAACAAAAAAACCAATCCCTGCACCAACTCCCCCTCCACTACACCTTTAACCCATTGGTCCAACATGGGAAAGCCAGAAAGCATCCAGAAAGCCAACAAAAGAGATAAATTATAAATATGGGAAAAAATATCCAAGCGGGTTTGGGCCGCCACATAAGCCTGGGATTTGCTATACTCCTCTTGGGTGATACTGTCCTGGAAAAATTCTGGGATGGATTGAGGTGCACGCAGCAAGGATAAGAGGCCTACCCCCACCTCCAGAAAGGTCACCACCACCAAAGCCGTCAACAAAATCCAGCCATACGTATTCACCCATGCTCTCCTTCTTCATCACTGATATTCAATTCACGCAACTTGCGATACATGGTACTGCGGGAGAACCCCAACATACGGGCAGCACGGCTTTTGATGCCACCGGCTTTTTGCAATGTTTTTAGGATCATCTCCCTTTCTGGGGAAGCAACGGGAGGGGGAGCGGCGGTGCTGGCATCCCGATTGCGATATTCGGGGGGCAAATCCTCCCGGTCGATCCAGGCTTTACGACAGACCACAAAGGCATATTCCAGAACATGTTCCAGTTCACGAATGTTGCCAGGCCAGGCCAATTCCATAAACTCCTTGAGTACCTTATCCGAGACTCCGCGAATGGATTTTTCAAACTTTCGATTGAATCTCTCAATGAAATGTTCACACAAAATGGGAATATCCGACCGCCGTTCCCGTAAGGGCGGCAGGCGGACTTCCACTACCTTGAGTCGATAATAGAGATCCTCTCTAAACTGATTACGGGCAATTTTGGCCCGCAAATCCTGATTGGTGGCAGCGATAACGCGCACATCCACACGGGTGGTACGGGAGTCCCCTACCCGTTCAAAGGATTTTTCCTGCAACACCCGCAACAGGCGGGTTTGCATGTTGGGACTGATGTCGCCGATTTCATCGAGAAAGAGGGTGCCCTTGTCGGCCAGTTGGAAGCGTCCTTTTTTATCCCGCAGGGCACCGGTGAAGGCCCCCCGCACATGGCCGAACAATTCACTTTCCAGCAGGGTATCAGGCAGGGCTGCACAATTGACCTTGACCAGGGGACCGGTGGAGCGGTTGCCATGATAGTGAATGGCCTCGGCCACCAGCTCCTTGCCGGTGCCACTTTCACCGGTGATCAAGACGGTGGTCTCCACCGTGGCCAGATTTTCCACCAGGGAATAGAGAGATTGCATGGCTGGTCCGCGTCCAATGATGCCATGGAAGCGTCGTCTTTCTTTTAAGTCTCGTTCCAGGGCAGCCATTCGGGTTTCATCCCGAACCACCATGACCGCCCCCACTGAACGTCCTCCTTCATCCAGCAGAGGAGAGGCGTGCAGGCCAACGATTTGATCTTTGCCATCCCGCAGTCGGCAGGTAAGCTGCTCCTTATGATTTTCGGCATTATCATGCAATACATTGTGCAAGGTTGGTGCACACCCATGGGCACAATGGGTGGTGGAACCATCCATAGGGTGACCGATCTTATCGGGAGGGATGCCACATAATTTCTGGGCCTGTTGATTCATGGCGAGAATTTTTCCCTGGCGGTCCACCGTAATGATACCATCGGTTACACTACGAAAAATGGCTTCCAGATTGCGCCGATAACGTTCTTTTTCATCCCGCAACGATTTGTGGTCCAGGGCCTTTTTGGCCAATCGGTGGAGGGTTTCCTGGGTGACAGGTTTGGAAAGATAGTCAAACGCTCCATATCGCAAGGCTTCCTGGGCCGATTCCAAGTCCGGGTAGCCGGTGATGATGATTACATAGGCATCCACCCCTTGATGACGAATACGTCGCAACAAGTCGATGCCCGAATCCCCCCCCAAACTGATATCGATAAAAATAAGGCCAAATTCATGCTCTGCCACAGCCGCCATGGCACTGTCGATATCATGGGCAGTGACCACTTCATAGCCGAAGGAGACTAAGAATAGTTTATAGATCAGGCATATATCGGGTTCATCATCCACGACGAGAATTTTTTCGTTCACAGCAACCATCCTCTCTCAAA
>JADFXB010000186.1 GCA_015233935.1 Magnetococcales bacterium
TAACATTGACGAAACGTTTAGGGCGATTGGAAAATTCTTTGCAGGTCTTTGGGGAGTAGGTCGATTGCAGATGATTGCTGGCTGGCACACTGAGGAGTAAACCTTGGCATGGCTATCCTGCAAAACAAAAACGGCGTTTATCCCTTCCGGGATAAACGCCTGAAAATTTTAAGTACCTGGAAAATCAGGTACGTTGCATCTCTTGGATGGCTTCGGTGACCATACGGTTGGCGTCTGCTTTGGTGACCGTGCGGGAGATGAGTTTTTTGGTAGCCATGATGGTCATGTCAACGACGGCGGCTTGAACTTCGGCCATGGCTTGCCGTTTGGCCTGCTCGATTTCAGCCAGGGCGGCAGCCCGTTTGGTGGACAATTCATCTTCCAACTGCTGGATCATACGATCCCGCTGGCGATTGGCATCCTGTTTGGCTTCTTCGATGATGCGTCCGGCATTTTCGTTGGCCGCCTTCAGTTCATGGCGATACTTTTGCAGCTCCATCTGGGCCTCTTCCCGCATACGGGCGGCACTGGCCAGATCTTCTTCAATCTGTTTGCTGCGGGCATCCAAGACATCGGTGACAGCAGGAACCACATATTTTTTGAGCAGGACCACCAAGATGACAAAGGAGACCACTGCCCAGAAGCCCTGGGAGGCAAAGCTTGAGGAGTCAAATTGGGGAACGCCCCCGCCAGCGGCGGCATGTTGAGCGGCGGTTGCGTAGGCATTGGCTATCATGGAGGACTCCTATGGTATCTCTGACGGTTAAAACCTCATCCGCTTACATCCGATTTTCACCGGCTTGCAATCCATCCTCCCCCGGACGGCAAAGCCGCCGGGGGAAGCAACAGACCACCGGAGAAGCGGTAACCGGGAACGATCAGGATTTACCCATGATGATGAAGGCGATAACCAAGCCGTAGAGGGCGATGGCTTCCACGAAGGCCACACCGATCCACAGGTATTTGGTCAGTTTGGGTTCGGCACCGGGTTGACGGGCAACGGCTTCGATGGTCTTACCAAACAGGTAACCCAGACCAACACCGGAACCGGCGAAGCCAGCGGCGGACAGACCCATACCAATCAGGGATGCAGCACTATTCTCCATGGTTTTCTAAGCTCCTCAGGACAGTCAACATTGTGTGTTGTAGGTTCGATAATCAGTGCATATGGATGGCGTCGTTGATGTAGACGCAGGTGAGCACAGTGAAAATGTAAGCCTGGATGGCCCCAATGAACAACTCCGCCCCACTGATGAGAATGGCAAAGCTGAACGGCAACCAAGAACCAAACCAAGGCAAACTGACCGTGAAAAACAACATGGTGGCAATGATGGTGTGACCCGCCGTCATGTTGGCAAAAAGACGAACCGAAAGTGAAACAGGCCGCGCCAGATAAGAGATCAACTCAATGGGAACAATCAACGGCAATAAAACCGCTGGCACCCCACTGGGAACAAAAAAGTGGAAAAAGTGCAACCCATGACGAATAAACCCAATGGCCGTGGAAATGATGAAAACCGCCATGGCCAAGGTACCCGTAACGATGATCTGCGAGGTGGGGGTGAACGAAAAAGGAATCAATCCCAACCAGTTGCAGAACAGCACAAAGAAGAACAAGGAAAGAATATATGGGAAAAATTTCTCCCCTTCCTTGCCAATGGTCTCTTTCACGATTCCATAGACAAATCCATACAACATTTCACCCATGCTCTGGGCACGACCAGGAACCAGCGAAGGGGTGCCAAAACAAAAACGAAAAAACCCGTAAGCAGCCGCAACCGCCAGCCACATCCAAATCACCGAATTGGAAATGGAGAGATCCACCCCAAAAATATGGATCGGGATGATAGGCTCCACCGTAAAATGGTGTAATGGATCCAGTTTTGGTGCTCCGGCTTCGGCGGCGAAGGCTTCGGTGATCATCGCAATTGGGGCTCCATGCTTGAGAGATGGCAGGTGACAAACGCTCTGATTATCTTGTTTGCGGTGGCTCTTTGTCCAGGGGTGCTGTTGAAGGCCGTGCAAACATTTCCGGGTTGGCCGCCCGAAAAACATTCAAAAATCCAGCAATCACACCAAACAGAAAAAAAATGGCCTTGCACCAGGGATCACTTCCCAACCATTGATCCAGTCCATAGCCTATGCCAAAACCGATCAACGTGGCAGCAACCATCTCCGTGGCCATGGTAATGGCTTTGGAAGACCCTTGGTGTAGATTTTCGTCCTCTGATTTGCCGGAGGATGGAAGTTGGTTGTCAGACACATTTACCCCCGAACGACGCATGCTAAAAAAAAGATTTGTGCCTGTCAACACGTAGAATAGGTCGGAGCGATATTCTTTCTACCACACTTCGTTATGTGTAAAATGAGATATCCAACCCCCTCCAGCCACAGCGTTGTTATATCAATCTTATTTTTTCGGATCAAGCCCAAATTCAAGAATTTTTTTACGCAGGGTATTGCGGTTGATTCCCAGCATAATGGCTGCTTTGACCTGATTGCCACGCGTTTCCCGCAAAACCCGTTGAATCAGGGGGGGTTCCACCTGATTGAGGATGGTATCATACAGGTTGGTGGTCTCCAAACCATTCAGGGTGGCAAAAAAGCGGTCCAATTCATTCATAACCGCCAGTTGCAAAGGATTTTCGGGAGCTATTTCCCCGGCAGTCGTTGCCGTGGAAGGTGCAGGAGCCACTGGGGTGGCTTGACTGGTGGTTTTACGACTGGGCAATTCAGGATGGTCCGGGCGCACCACTCCATCGGGCACCAAAACCATCAGGCGGCGGATTAAATTTTCCAACTCTCGTACATTGCCAGGCCAGTCCCATGCCAACAATTTGTCCATGGCTTGCGGGTCCAGGCGTTTGAGGGGAATGTTCAACTCTTTGGCCGTTTTGGCAATAAAATAATCGGCCAGCAAGGGGATATCTTCCCGCCGGGAACGCAAGGAAGGAACATGCAAGGGAATGACATTGAGCCGGTAGAAAAGGTCTTCACGAAAACGACCCGCAGCAATGGCAGCGGGCAAATCCTGGTGGGTGGCGGCGATAATGCGCACATTGGCGGGGAGAATTTCCGCTCCTCCCACCCTGGTATAGGTGCCATCCTGCAACACCCGCAGCAAACGGGTTTGCGCCTCCATGGGCATGTCGCCTATTTCATCCAGAAAGAGTGCTCCCCCTTGTGCCCGCTCAAAATGGCCATGACGGCGGGAGACCGCCCCGGTAAAGGCCCCTTTTTCATGGCCAAAGAGTTCGCTTTCGATCAATTCACGGGGGATGGCCGCCATGTTGATGGCCACAAAGGGGCCAGAACGACGGGGACTGTAGGCATGAACCGCCCGTGCCACCAGCTCTTTGCCTGTCCCCGACTCCCCATGAATCAAAACCGTCATCTCCGAATGGGCCAGCCGTCCAATGGTGCGGAACAACTCCTGCATGGCCAGGGAGGAACCGATGATGCCGCCAAAACGTTCCATATCCATGGGGTGTTCCCCACTGGGTCGGGTGCGCTCCATGGCCCTTCTGGCCAAATCCACCACCTGATTGATGTCAAAGGGTTTGGGCAAATATTCAAAAGCTCCCCTTTCAAAGGCCTGTACCGCATTCAACAAGGTACTTTGGGCGGTAATCACGATCACTGGCAACAGAGGATGGGAAGACTTGATGGTTTTTAATAAATCCAATCCTGAACCACTGGGCATGACAATGTCGGTAATCACCAGATCGGCCCCGTGGCCGCTTAAATAATCCAACAGGGAGCGTCCGTCCACAAAGCTCTTGGCCTGCATGCCCGCGCGCCGCAATGCCTGCTCCAGGACAAAGCGCACGGCTTGATCATCATCGGCAATTAAGACGGATCCACTACTGGTGGGGGTCATGACCGCTTTCTCCATGGTATAGGACATGGGTTAATCCAGACTGGGGAGAGGAAGAAAAATTCGGAAAATGGTTTGACCGGGTTGACTGTCCAATTCAATCAATCCCCCATGGTCATGAACAATTTTTTGGCAAATGGACAAGCCGAGACCGGAGCCACCCGCCTTGGTGGTCACAAAGGGCATAAAGACCCGCTGCCGCAACTCCCAGGGAATGCCCGGTCCATTGTCACGGATTTCAATAGTGACATGGCGTTTACGCCGTCCATGTTCCATACGCATTTGATTGGCCATACGGGTGTGCACCCGAACCTCTCCCTTTTCGCCAACTGCCTCACGGGCATTCTTGACCAGATTGAGGAAAAGTTGCACCAATTGGTCCCAATGACCTATCAACAGAGGCAAAGAGGGATCATAATCCCGCACCGGCAGAGGGGGAGAGTAGCCGCACAAGCGCAGCACGTGGTCCAACACCTCGTGGATATTGATCTCCTGCTGCCCTGGCGGCGAGGTATCGGCCAATCCCAGCAAACTGTCCAACAGACGACTGACCCGGTCCACCTCGGTGCGAATGAGGTAGAGACACTCTTTGCCAGCGGGGGAGAGAACTTCACTCTCCAACAATTGACCCGCGCCACGAATGCCAGAAAGGGGATTCTTGACTTCATGGGCCACTGCCAGGGCCAGGCTGCTCAAGGAGTCCAGGGTTTGGGAAAGACGCTCTCCCTCTTCCAGTTTTTCTGCCGATCCCACCTCTTCCAGATGCAAAATCACCCCCACCGGTTCTCCCGCCCCTTCCAGCAGGGGGGCTGCCGTGATGGAAACCGACAGGTTGATGCCAGGGGAGGGACTCAACTGGGCATTGCGGGAGCGACAGACCGTCACCAGGCGCAAGGCCCGTTCCATAAGATCGATGGCCACCGGATGCCCTGGCAGGAGCTGGCTTATGCGATTACCCAGCAAATGTCGGCGAGGTCTGCCCATCATCCTTTCAGCGGTGGCATTGACCAGACGCACCACCCCCTCCCGGTCCGCAGCCAGGATGCCGGTGGGCAGATTGTCCATCAGGGCAATGGGGGAAAAGGAGTCGCTCATGGTGCTATCTCCGCAGTGGAGCAGGAAGCTGTGCGAAAAAATTGACTGGCCAACTGACGGGTGATCTCACCACTGGGGGAGTGGTTGACCTCTTCACGAAATCGGGCCGCTCCGACGATGCCCCGTCCATACCAGGACAGGTGCTTGCGGGCCATGAGATTACCGGTTCGTGGACCATAGTGGTCCAGCAGGTGGTCCAAGTGAAAAAGCACGGTTTGATGTCGTTCTGCCACATCGGGTTCCGGCAGGATTTCCCCGTGATCCAGATAATGTTTCACCTGTTGGAAGAGCCAGGGGCGTCCCAAGGCACCACGTCCGATCATCAGGCCATCCACGCCGGAAATTTCCAACATGTGTTTGGCCTCCTGGGGGGTGGTGATATCCCCGTTGCCAATCACCGGGATGGAGACCGCCGCCTTGATGCGACCAATGGCCTGCCAGTCTGCCTTGCCCTGATACATTTGGGCGCGGGTGCGACCGTGCACCGCAATCCAGCGCACCCCTGCCGCCTGGGCAATGCGGGCGATGGTTTCGCCATTCAATTGATTATTATCCCAACCCAGGCGCATTTTAACCGTCACCGGCACCGGCACCGCCTTGGTTACCGCCTCCAGGATGCGCCCCACCAACCCTTCATCCTTCATGAGGGCGGCCCCGGCCCAGGTATTGACAATTTTTTTTACCGGGCAACCCATATTGATATCGATGGCATCCGCCCCCAACGCCACATTCATACGGGCGGCATCGGCCATGATCTGGGGATCCCCTCCGGCAATCTGCACCACCAGGGGAGCTTCCACTCCTTCACTACTGGCCATGCGTTTGGTCCGCAAGGAGTTACGCACCATGGCCTGGGAGGAGATCATTTCCGAAACCAGCAAATCTGCCCCATATCGCCTAGCCTGCAAACGAAAGGGCAGATCCGTAATCCCTGCCATGGGGGCCAACGCCAACAGGGGGCTGCCGCCCGCCAGTGAGCCAAATGGGTGGGGTAATGTCAGTTCCTTGGTTTCTG
>JADFXB010000187.1 GCA_015233935.1 Magnetococcales bacterium
GATTGCATTCAACAGGGTAACCTGATTGGCAGTCGTACATTTTCTTTTGTCCACGGAGATAGGTGGCCATGCTCGTCAGTACATTTATGCTGGGAGACCTCTACCTGGGGATCGACATCATCCTGGTGCGGGAGATCAACCGCTCCATGGAATGCACCCCAGTTCCAAGAGCACCCGACTTTATTCGCGGCATGCTGAATATTCGCGGGCGCGTCATCACCCTGTTCGACCTGCGTCGTCGCCTGGGCTGGACCGACGAAGAGGAAGACGACGAAGAACGGCAAGTCAGTCAGACACAAAAGCGCAAACAGTACAACGTGATCCTCAAAACCCGCAATGAGGTGATGCAGATCAACCGTACCATCGCTGAGAACAAGTGTCCCTGGCAGGATCCGGTAGGGCTTGTGGTGGACCAACTGGGTGACGTGCGGGATATTGTGGATGACAATATTTTGCCACCACCGGCCAACTTGAAAGGCATCTCCGCCCATTTTGTACAAGGGGTGGTGGAGTTTGAACGTAATTTGCTGGTCATTCTGAATGTGGCTAAAGTACTGAATTCAGAAGAGTGATCTCTGACAGGCTTTTGGTTCTTCAGCTTGCCGCTCGCAACTGCGCCATGTTGGATTCAAGCATGGCGTGGTTTTTGCCAGGGTTATTGTTGCAGGTGTTTGACCGGTGGTTGTCGAAAATTTTCTGTCCATTGGTCCAACCCAGAACCCACAAGCATCACAATTCCGCCTGAATTATTTGTCAGGAGGGGAATGACATTGTTGTGAAGGATTTGCCTGCCAAGTTCTCCCAGGTATCAATGGGAAGAGAAACATGGATAGGGTTTGATAAAGAACAGCTCATGCAGGATTGTTTAACTCGATGGAAATCCATAGC
The DNA here is from genome assembly GCA_015233935.1 of Magnetococcales bacterium. Classification (GTDB taxonomy): domain Bacteria; phylum Pseudomonadota; class Magnetococcia; order Magnetococcales; family JADFXB01; genus JADFXB01. Next base: position 889 of record JADFXB010000187.1, read on the forward strand.
AAACAAATTTCTGCGGAGATAAGGGAGGAGTTCGACAGGGAAGCCGCCAATCTCCATGATGAATTGGGCCAGGTCCGCTCCCTGGTGCAGGATGCCATCGTTAAATTGACCGACAGCTTTACCGGTTTGCGGGATCAAGCCAACACCCAATGGGAGCTGGTCTCCGTATTGATCTCCAGCATGGAGTCCGGTCGCAAAGATGGCCAAACCCAACGGGAAGCCATCAATATTCGCCAGTTTGTCAGTGAAACCGATCAGATTTTGCGCTCCTTCGTGGATCATATCATCCTGGTTTCCCGACAAAGCATGGAGATGGTCCATCGGGTGGATGATCTCTCCCACCAAATGGCCGAAGTCATGCGATTGGTCAAAGGGATCAAAGGCATCGCTGAGCAAACCAATGTGCTCTCCCTGAATGCCCGTATTGTGGCCGCCAGAGCAGGCGAAGCCGGTAAAGCCTTTAACGTGGTGGCCGATGAAGTGCGCAAGCTCTCTCGCAGCTCCAAAGCCATCTCCGATGATATCGATAATGTGGTGGAGAATGCGCGGGATAACATCGACTCCGCAAAACAAATTATTGAAAATATGGCCTCCAAGGATATGAGCTTTGCCATCCAGTCCAAGGGGCGGGTGGATGAAATGATGCGGGAAATCAGCGAAATTGATCGCTTTACCGCCACCACGTTGAGCGAAGTCTCCAAAATTACCGCCTCCATCAACCAGGCCGTGGGATTGGCGGTAATGTCGTTGCAGTTTGAGGATATGGTGACCCAGATCACCCAAGGCATGGAGCGCAAGTTACGTCTGATGGGAGAATTGACCTCCGCCGCCTGCTGCGGCTGTCTGGAAAGCCAGGAAAGCCAGGAGGCCAGTCAGGCACGGATTCGTAAATTTATTTTGGAACATCGTCAAATGTTCGACGAAACCGACCGCAAAGTGGTGCGTCAAACCACCATGGACGAGGGTGATATTGAACTTTTTTAAAATTCCGCTACCCTTGTGGCAAAGGGTTGCTATATGCTGGAAAAATGTCAATATTATTTGAAACCCCATCTTTGGGGTGATTTGCCAGGTTATCATCAGCCCCCCTCACCCAGGGCCAAGGGCTGTTTGTTGTGGTAAAAGGATCGGCTTGCTAACAAAACCATATGGAGGACCAGCATGTCTGGAACCATCAACGTTGTCCGTAATGAAAATGAAACCGTTATCAGTATCAAAGGACGGTTCAATTTCGAAATGCACTCCCAATTCCGTACCGCCTATCAGAGCGAAACCGCTGGTGCCTCCAAAAAAGGCAGCAAGTTTATCATCGATTTGACCGGTGCTGAATACATCGACTCCTCAGCCCTGGGCATGCTGCTTCTTCTGCGGGAAGAGGCCGGTGGCAACGAAGCCAACATTGAGATCGTCAATTCGCGCCCCGAAATTCGCAAAATTCTGGAGACCGCCAACTTCCAACGGTTGTTCAAAATTTTGTAAGAGCGCGCCCTCGGGTCGGCGTGATGAGGTATGGCAAGCCCACGGGCTTGCCATCATTGTCTTCACCCTGTTGCCGTCAGTGTTGTGATTCATGAAAATCCTCATCGTGGATGATGATCGTATCAACAGCACCATTCTGAACCGCCTGCTGGCACGGGATGGTCATACGGTCATCAACGCCCATGACGGCTTGCAGGGTGTGGCCCTCTTCGAGTCAGAACAGCCGGAATTGGTTCTGATGGATATCCTCATGCCTGGCATTAATGGCTATGAGGCCGCCTATCAGATCAAACGCATGACCAAAGACCGCTTCGTCCCCCTCATCTTTCTTACCGCCGTTACCGACGATGAAGGATTGGCCAAATGCCTGGAAGCAGGCGGTGATGACTTTCTGACCAAGCCTTTCAACCGAATCATCTTGCAAGCCAAAATTGGGGCCATGGAGCGTATCCGCCAGTTGGATATGACCCAACGCCACCAAAAAGAGCAGCTGGAACGCCACCAAGAGTCGGTTCGCCAGGAGTTGGAAATTGGCAAACATTTATTTGCCAATATCGTTCGCGCTGGTAACCTGCTGGATGCCCCCTGCCTCAACCATTGGACCTCCCCCATGTCCCTGTTCAACGGTGACTTGTTGGTGGCCAGTTATAATCCGGCAGGTGGCCTGCACATCATGTTGGGGGACTTTACCGGACATGGTCTGTCCGCCGCCGTGGGTGCCCTTCCCCTTTCGGAAATTTTTTATGGATTAACAGCGCAAGGCTTTTCCATCGGTGATCTGGTGGAAGAGATGAACGCTAAAATGCTGTCGGTGATGCCTACCCGCATGTTCTGCGCCGCCTGCCTCCTGGAGGTGGACCCCCGACAAAAAAGCCTGATGGTCTGGAATGGGGGACTCCCCGAAGTTCTCATCGCCAACGGCGAAGGTAAACTGGTACGCAGAATTACCTCCAACCACCTGCCCTTAGGAGTGGTCCCCTTTAAACGGGAAGATCGCAAGGTGGAAATTATCGAGATGAAGGATGACTATCGGGTCTTTCTTTACTCGGATGGACTGTCGGAGGCCGTCAACAACCGCCAGGAAATGTACGGCATGCAACGGCTGGAAAGCCATTTCAACGGTCAGAAACCTCCCAATACCCTCTTCCGGGTGCTGTTGGACGACCTCAATGATTTTCGGGCCGGTGCCCCCCAGTCAGACGATATCAGCCTGTTGGAAATTGTCTGCTCACGTGCTGGCGAAGAACCACCGGGAGGCAGGATTCAACACAGCATTAAAAGCATTCCTCCCAGCAAATGGAATTTTTCTTTTTCTTTCAGCGCGGATACCATCAAAACCCTGGATCCCCTGCCCACCATTGTCAATGCGGTGATGACCTTGCAGGCCCCGGCAGGTCACAGAGAACGCATTTATACTATTTTGGCCGAACTCTTTTCCAACTCCCTGGACCACGGCCTGCTGGGCCTGGACAGCCGCTTGAAAATTACTCCGGAAGGTTTTGTCAACTACTATGCCCAGCGGGAAGAACGCCTGGCCTGTTTGCAGGAAGGATTTATCCGGGTGCACATGCACCACAAACCCACCGCAGAAGGGGGAGAATTGACCATCCGCCTGGAAGATAGCGGTCCCGGATTTGACGTGGATAATGTAAAATCCAGCCTGGATGGCAACCTGGGCCAATCAGGACGCGGTATCGCCCTGATCCGCTCCTTGTGCCGGGAACTTTTTTACGAAAAACGTGGCACCATCGCCCAGGCTGTCTATTGTTGGCAAACCTGATTCGGATTTCGTCAAATTTTGTAAGAATATAACACGTGAAAAATTGAAGCGTTGGCAAGAGTCTGCTAATCTGCAAACCAACGATTGTAGAACGATCCCTGCCAACAGGGTAACAGGCAGACCGGGAAGGAAACCACAGGGAGCGGATCATGTCCCAGGTATTGAAAGTCATGGTGGTGGATGACACCATCACCTATCGAATGATCATGAAGAAAGTGGTGGAGACCATTCCCGGCACCCAAGTGGTGTCCACAGCCCCCAATGGTAAGCTGGCCCTTGGCAAAATTGCCGATGACATCCCCCACGTAGTGTGCCTGGATGTGGAAATGCCGGAAATGGACGGCCTGACCACCCTGCAACATCTCAAACAACGCTATCCGCAAATTGCGGTGATCATGGTCAGCGGAGTTTCCCGCTCCAACGCCAATATTGTTATGGAGTGTCTCAACGCTGGGGCCTTGGACTTTGTCACCAAGCCCATGGAGACCAATGCAGACAAGGCCCGAGATGCCCTGCGTGCCGAATTGGAACCCATGCTGGCTATCATTGCCCGAAAGCTGCCCCCCGCCGGTGCACCCGTCACACCACCTGTAGCACCCCCGGAACCGGTTCGACCCCATGTGGTTGCCCCGGCCCCCCGTCCGGCAGCCAAACCAGTCGCCTTCAATCTGGCCTCCTTCCGACCAGAACTGCTGGTGATCGGCTCCTCCACCGGTGGCCCAGCCGCCCTGACCAAGGTGTTGAGCGATATACCTAAAGCCTTGAAAATTCCAACACTCATCGTCCAACATATGCCACCCGTCTTTACCGCCTCCCTGGCCGCCCAACTAACCCGCTCCTCCGGTAAAAAAGTCGTGGAAGCCAAAGAAGGAATCGAGCTGGAACCCGGACTGGTGGTCCTTGCCATGGGTGGACATCATATGACGTTGCAGAATCAAGGCAAACACTACAAAATGGCTCTCAACGAAGGCCCCCGCGTCAACGAATGCCGTCCCGCCGTTGATGTGTTGTTCATGTCCGTCGCTGCAGCATTCCCACAGCCGGTTTTGTCTGTTATCCTCACCGGCATGGGCAGAGATGGAGCCAATGGGGTGGATGCCCTTAAACGCATGGGCCGAACCTACTGTCTCACACAGGAAAAAGAATCCTGCGTGGTCTACGGCATGCCCAGAGCAGTAGATGAAATGGGCCTTTCCGACGAATCCCTGCCCCTGAATCAAATCGGGTCCAGGATTCACGAACTGTGTAATCGATAGGTTACGGGGCACTCCATGGCAATTTCCCCGGAAGAGTTTGATGCGATACGCAAATTTGTGCATGAGCACAGCGGCATTCTCATCAACGAGGGTAAAGAATATCTGGTGGAAAACCGGCTGACCATTCTGCTGGTGCAAAACGGCTGCGAAAATTTTTTGCAACTCTACCAAAAATTGCAAAGCGATCCCGGCCCGTTACGCACCAAAGTCATCGACGCCATGACCACCAACGAAACCTTGTGGTTTCGGGATGATTCGTTTTTCACCGCCTTGTCGGATCACATCATCCCCCGCCTGATGGAAAAGGCCAAAACCCAGTCTTTGGTGCGCATCTGGTCAGCAGCGTGCTCCACAGGTCAGGAACCTTATTCGGTGGCCATGTTGCTGGAAGAACGCAGACGCCAGATTGGACCAAGCGCGCCCCCCCTGAACCGCTTTACCATTCTGGCAACGGATATTTCTCCATCAGCCCTGTTTATCGCCTCGGCAGGACGCTACAGCCAACTGGCCATCTCTCGTGGTATGAAGAATGATTTTCTGGATAAGTATTTCAAAAAAAATGGCATG
>JADFXB010000188.1 GCA_015233935.1 Magnetococcales bacterium
CATGGTGATGGATCAACTGTGGTTGTTGGGATTCAGCGATGAAAACTGGCCACTCCCCCTTAACGTCCACCCCTTGCTGCCTGCTGGCTGGCAACGCACCATCGGCTATGCTGCACCTGCTCGTCATCAGGAGGTCTCCCGTGGTCAGTGGCAGCGTCTTCTCTCCTCTGCCCGTCAGATTAGGATCAGTCATGGCAAGCGAGAGGGGGATCGGGAGGTGCGTCTTACCCCGTGGGCGCAGGATTTTCCCCTCCTCTGTGAGTTCATTGCCAAAAACAGCACCTGGCCGCGTCCGGATATCCCTGTGCAACTGGAAACTTTTCTGGATTGGCAGGCTCCTGCCATCCCGGAAGGGGAGCAGTTAGCGGGGGGAAGTGGTTTGTTCAAATCCCAAGCCATCTGTCCCTTTCAGGCCTTTGCCCGCTACCGTTTGCGGGTAGAATCCTTGCCGGAGCCGCAACCGGTGGCCGATCCCCGTCAACGAGGGATGCTCATCCATTGGGTGTTTGAAGCCTTTTGGCAAATGGTCACCAGCAAGGAGCGATTACTCTCCCTCACCGTCGAAGAAAGATTCCACTGGACTGCCAAGGCGGCCCAGGCTGGGGTTGAACGCTATTGTCAAAAATTTTCCCATGAGATGGCTCCTCCCATGCCGGAAATGGAGGTCGCCCGCATGCAAAAGATGCTCCTGAATTGGTTGGAACTGGAATTCAGACGGGAGGATGATTTCCAGGTGATGGCACAGGAACATAAAGAGACGTTGGAGATAGGGGGTCTGACGGTGGATTTGCGTCCAGACCGCTTGGATCGGTTGGCCCAGGGGGGATTGGCGGTGGTGGACTACAAGACCTCCCTTCCCAGTCGTGGCAGTTGGCGAGAAGAGCGTTTACCCGAACCCCAGTTGCCCCTTTATGGCTTATTGCGGCGGGAGACGGTGGATGTTTTGGCCTTTGCAGTGGCCAGGCCGGGAGAGATGGAGTTCCGTGGGGTGGGACGCCAAGCTGGGGAGTGGCCAGGGGTGATCAAGGTGGAAAAAGAGGAGTGGTTGAACCTGTTGGACCATTGGCACCAAGCCTTGACCAAAATAGCGGAAGAGTTTCGGCAGGGGGTAGCCTTGGCCGCCCCCCTCAATACCACGGCCTGTCAACAGTGTGACCTGACCCGCTTGTGTCGCATTGGCAGCCGTAGTGCCGGGGTGGGAGAGGAAGATGAAACCAGTGAACATCCTTGACGCCCAGGCCAGACAGGAAGCCTTGGATTGCCAACGCTCTTTTATTGTCCAGGCACCGGCGGGTTCGGGCAAGACCGGACTGTTGACCCAAAGGGTGCTGAAACTGTTGGCCATGGTGGAGGAGCCGGAGGAGGTGGTGGCCATCACTTTCACCCGCAAGGCGGCGGCAGAAATGCGGGGACGTATTCTCCAGGCCCTACAGGACGGCGGTGGTGATCCACCGGAAAATCCCCATGGTCAGTTAACTTGGCAGTTGGCCCATTCGCTGTTGCACCATGATCAGGCACGGGGCTGGGGGATTCGTCATAATCCCTCGCGCTTGCGTATTTTGACCATCGATGCATTATGCCGACTCTTGGTCGGGCAACTGCCATTGATATCGGGTTTGGGCGGCGAGGCAGGTTTATTGGAGGATGCCACCCCTTTATACCGTCAAGCGGCGCGGGAGAGCTTGCGAGGATTGACCGAGGGGGCGGCATGGGGATGGGCTGTACGCACCCTGCTGGAATATTTGGACAATGACCGCCTGAAGGTGGAAAACATGGTGGCCCAAATGTTGGCCAGGCGGGATCAATGGTTGCGTCATGTGGTGGAAAAACCCAACCGCCAAGAGCTGGAAGCGGCATTGGTCATGGTGGTACAGGAGGGATTGGGAGAGTGTCATCAGCAGTTTACCCCAGCCTTGCGGCAAAAAATCGTGCCTCTCGCCCGTTTTGCGGCCCTTCAACTGGCCAACCAAGAAAACAATCCACTCGCCCCTTTGTTGAACCTGCAAAATTTTCCCACGGCGGATCCCCTGTATCGAGAACAGTGGCTGGCCATTGCCCATCTCCTTCTCACAGCAGGCGGTGAATGGCGGCGGCGACTGACGGTACGGGAAGGATTTCCCCCTCAGTTCAAAGGGGAAAAGGCCGCCATGACCGAGTTGTTGGACAACCTCTCCCTGCATGAAGGATTGCGGCAAACCCTGTTGGCCATACGACTGTTGCCTCCTCTGGTTTATGGGGAGGAGCAATGGCAGGTATTGCGAGCACTTCTCACCTTGTTACCGGTGGCGGTGGCTCAGCTATGGCTTTTGTTTTCCCAGCACGGCAAGACCGATTTTTCCGAGATCTCTCAACGCGCCTTGTTGGCATTAGGGGAGAGCCATGCCCCCAGTGATTTGGCCTTGCGCCTGGACTACCGCTTGCGTCACCTGTTGGTGGATGAATTTCAGGATACCTCACTGCCCCAGTTTCGTCTGTTGGAAAGGTTGACCGCTGGTTGGAGCGAAGGAGATGGGCGCACCCTCTTTCTGGTGGGGGATCCCATGCAATCCATCTATCGTTTTCGGGAAGCGGATGTGGGGTTGTTTTTACGTACCTGTCAACAAGGGGTGGGGAGTGGATTTCGTATTCAACCTCTCACGTTGCAGGTTAATTTCCGTTCCTGCTCCCAGGTGGTGGAGTGGATCAACGGGGCCTTTATGCACATTCTGCCCCAAAAAAATAATCTATTGACCGGTGCCGTGGGCTATTCCCCCTCCACCGCCCACCAGGGACCACTTCCCGACCCTGCCGGGGTGTTTTATCATCCGCTGCCAGATGGCTCACAAGAAACGGAGGCGGAATGTGTGGTGGAGTTGGCCCGCCAGGCATTGAGCCAGAATCCCCTTGCCTCGGTGGCCATTCTGGTTCGCTCCCGCGCCCATGTGCCCGCCATTTTGTCGGCCTTGCGCAAGGCGGACATGGCCCACCATGCGGTGGAAATCGGACGATTGTCGGACAGCCCGGTGGTGCAGGATCTCTATTCACTCACCCGCTTGCTCCTACAACCGGCAGAACGTTTAAACTGGCTGGCGGTATTTCGTTCGCCTTGCTGCGGGCTTTCCTTGGCTGATTTAACCGTATTGACCCCTGTGGATCCCTCCCTTCCCTGGACGGGCGAAGAAGAGGGACTTTCCCAGGAAGGACGCACCCGATTACAGCGGGTTTTACCGGTTATCCACCATTTTTTAACCCGGCGGCGGCGTCTCTCTCTAAGACTGCTCCTAGAAGGATGCTGGTTGGCCTTGGGGATGGCGGCAACGATACAAAGTTCTCCCCAGTGGGACGATGCCATGTGTTACCTGGATGTAGTGGCAGGAATGGAAGAGGGGGGAGAAATCCGCGATCTGGAAGAGTTACAGCGTCGTCTGACCCTCACGGCCACTGCGGGACAACCGGGAGAAGGGGGTGGGGTGCAGGTCATGACCATCCACAAGGCCAAGGGACTGGAGTTTGATTGTGTCATCCTGCCAGGTCTGGCGCGCCGTCCCCGCCAGGGAGAGGCCAGACTGTTGCATTGGCAGGAACTATCCGACCGGCAGGGAGGATTACTCTTGGCTCCGGTACGACAAAGTGGTCAGCAGCGGGAGGCCATTTCCGACTATTTGCGCTGGTTGGATCGGCAGAAGGAGGAGTTGGAAACCGGTCGTCTGCTCTATGTGGCTGCTACCCGTGCCCGCCGCTGGCTCCATCTGGTGGCCACCCCCAAGTCGGAGGCACTGGACAAACCAGTGACAGGCAGCCTTTTAGCCTCCCTTTGGGAAGCCTTATCCACCATGGTGGATTTGCCTGAAGTCGCCAACCAGGAGGCACCACCTGATAGTCCAGTGCAAGCCCCCTTTTACCTCCAGCGACTTCCTCTTACCTGGTCGCCAACTCCACCCCCCCTATGGCACCCTGTGGAGGGAATTCCCCCCAAGGAGGTGGTGCAAACCATCGAGTTTGAATGGGCCGGCGAGGTATTACGCCTTATCGGGGTTGTGGTGCATCGTATGCTTTGTCGCCTGGCATGGGAGGGAGAAAATATTTGGCCCCTCCAGCAGGTGGATCGGTTACGTCCCACCATTGTGACCCATCTTTCCACCTTGGGGGTTCCCGCATCCCAAATGTCTACCGCTACCCAACGCGTGCTTGCTGCCATCCGTGCCACCTTGCGGGATGATCGAGGTCGCTGGCTCCTTTTTTCACCGGGTGAGCAGGAGTTGGCTTTGACGGGCAAAGTGCAGGGTCAGTTCAGGCGGGTGGTCATCGACCGCACATTTATTACCTCGGATGGAATACGCTGGATTGTAGACTACAAAACGGGCTATCATACAGGATCGGACATTGGAAATTTCCTGGATAACGAACAAATTCGCTACCAACAACAATTGGAAAATTATGCCCGCCTGTTCCGCTTTACTGAAAATCGTCCCATTCGCCTGGGTCTCTACTTCCCACTGTTGGGTGGGTGGCGCGAGTGGGAATATGGGGGGTAAGACTTTGGTGTGATTTTTGCTTCCCATGTTGACCTTTTTTCTATCCCTGAACATGGTCCTTATTAAAAATGTCCACTCACCGTGACAGTATCGCCATTGATCCATCCATTATACGGAAAATCGTGGCAGGACAAATGGATACTTCGCTCATTCAGGATATGGGACAGAGAGAATCTGTGTTTGGAATATTGGACAGCCTTTCCATAAAAAGTAGAACGGAAGTTCAACAACACTCCCCATGCCACAACCCATATTTCACTCCAGAAAATTTATTTGAGCAACCACCCCTGGAGCTGGATACCGCGTCCCTCTGCCGGTGTTATGGACAAAAGGTGGTATTGGTCATCGGTGGAGAAACCAACACCACCGGGGAGATCACACACCAACTCGCCCAACTCCACCCTGAACATTTGCTGGTTCTGGTGAATCAACATACCCATTCTTTGTTACAACAACTACAAAAACACCATCCAAACACCCCCATCACCCTTCTGGATGGCCATCATTATGACCAGGCACGCATGCAAAAAATATTTCAGGAGATGAAGCCAGAGGTGGTGATCCTGGCTCCCGATATCCACCCTGCCCTCCAAACTTCTGAAAACTTCTGCCAACTGGTCCATTACCTACTTTTTGGAACCATCCAAATGGCTCGCCTGGCCCTGCAAGGAGGATGTTCACATTTCATCATGGTGGATAATGATCCCGAAACTGGCACCCATTCCTTTGCCACAGCAACCAAACGATTGGCTTACCACTATTGCCAGAGTCTCTTAGGCCATACTCGCTATATTACCATCCGCAGTCAAAATGCTCTGATCCTCCCAATATCGGCACTGACCCTCTTTCGTACCCAAATCCAAGTAAACAAACCCATTACCATCACCCATCCCGAAATTTCCCGCCATTATATGGCCATTCCCACCATGGTCCGTTTAATTTTACAAGCTGGGGCAATAGGTTTAGGTGGAGAAACCTATTTCCTGGATTTGGGCGAACCCTTTAAACTGGTTGATTTAGCAAAAAAAATGATTCACCTTTGTAACTTGCAACCCGATAAGGATATCTCAATTTCCTTCTTAGATTTACGGCCAGGCGAACAATTACGGCCAAATTCTTACCAACCATCCACAACTCTACAACCAACCAATCACCCTTGGTTGAAGAAAATCACAACCCAGAACAAACATGGGGAGCCTTTGGATAATCTTTTGCAACGTTTGGAAAACGCCATTACCAACAACGATGGCCAAGGTCTGCTCAAAGAGATTCAAACGGTAACCTCCAAAGAGGATTGAAGAATTTTCCTTATTCTTTATGCATGCCAAAGGGGAAATTTTTCTTCCTATCCAATCAAAATTCCTGTAACCTGAAGCGACGTGGTCGTTTAATTCGTCTAGGAGTGTGAATTCATGAAACTTTCTCAAAAAATTCT
>JADFXB010000189.1 GCA_015233935.1 Magnetococcales bacterium
CGGAACGGGAGACCACACCCACCTTGCCGGGCATGTGAATATGACCGGGCATGATGCCGATTTTGCATCCGCCGGGAGTGATGATACCAGGGCAGTTGGGTCCGATCAGACGGGTGGCGCGTCCCTGCATGAAACGCTTCACCTTGACCATATCCATGACCGGAATTCCCTCGGTGATGCAAACCACGAGAGAAATATCGGTATCCACCGCTTCCATGATGGCATCGGCGGCGAAGGCTGCGGGAACATAGATCACGGAGGCATCGGCTCCGGTTTCCTTGACTGCATCGGCCACCGTATCGAAAACGGGCAGATCAAGATGCAGGGTACCACCCTTGCCGGGGGTTACCCCACCTACCATCTTGGTGCCATAGGCAATGGCCTGTTCAGAGTGGAAGGTGCCGTTGGCCCCGGTAAAACCCTGACAGATCACACGGGTATTTTTATCAACCAGAATGCTCACGGTTCAACCTCCTTGAATGGCGGCCACCGCCTTTTCAGCGGCATCGTTCAGATCATCGGCGGTAATAATGGGAAGCCCAGATTCCGCCAGAATCTTTTTACCCAACTCCACGTTGGTTCCTTCCAGACGCACCACCAACGGCACGTTGAGGGAGACTTCCCGTGCAGCGGTCACCACACCCTGGGCGATGACATCACAACGCATGATGCCACCAAAAATATTGATCAGCACCGCTTTTACATTGGGATCGGAAAGCAGCAGCTTGAAGGCTGCGGTCACCCGTTCGGCGGTAGCACCACCACCCACATCCAGGAAGTTGGCTGGTTTGCTACCCTTCAACTGGATGATGTCCATGGTGGCCATGGCCAGACCCGCACCGTTGACCATACAGCCAATGGAGCCATCCAGGGTGATGTAGTTCAGTTCATGTTTGGAAGCTTCGATCTCTTTGGGATCTTCTTCGCTGTAATCCCGCATCTCTTCAATGTCTTTGTGACGGAAGAGGGCGTTGGAGTCGAAGTTCATCTTGGCATCCAGGGCCAGGATATCGCCATCGGCGGTGACCACCAGGGGATTGATCTCGGCCAAAGAGGCATCGGATTTCACAAAAGCTTCATAAAGACCGGTCATAAATTTGACCGCTTTGTTGATCTGTTTGCCTTCCAGCTTGAGACCAAAGGCCAGCTTGCGTGCCTGGTAAGCCTGGAAACCTACTGCTGGATCAACCGCTTCCTTCAAAATTTTCTCCGGGGAATGGGCTGCCACTTCTTCAATTTCCATTCCGCCTTCGGTGGAGGCCATCATGGTCACCCGACTGGTGGCCCGGTCGATGACCATGCCAAGGTAGAGTTCCCGGGCGATTTTGCAGCCTTCTTCAACATAGATCCGATTGACAGTTTTGCCACCGGGTCCCGTCTGTTTGGTAATCAGGGTCATGCCCAGCATGCGCTTGGCTTCCTGTCTTACCTCTTCCAGGCTCTTCACCACCTTAACGCCACCACCCTTACCACGTCCACCGGCGTGGATTTGGGCCTTGACCACGAAGACATCCCCTCCCAATTCACGGGCTGCGTTTTCCGCTTCTTCCGGGGTGTATGCCACCCGTCCGCGCGGAACGTTCACCCCAAAACGGGAAAGAAGCTCCTTGGCTTGGTATTCATGTATATTCACGGGACCTCCTTGCTTCCTGATGCTGGGTTATTTCCCTTTGGCGATGGTTCGCCATTTTTGTTTCTACACCCATCCTGTTGACACTTCGGCAGCATTTACAAAAACTTATTGTGCCTGCCAGGGCTTAACTTCCTCCCTGCCATAGCCGCTTGGCACTTCTTTATAACGGATCAAGTGGCGGTTACAAAGGAAACAAACGCATATTGCGCAAAAAATATGAATAACCCCACTAAAAAGAGTGTTATTACACTTCCATACCTGAACGACTTTGCTGCAAAACTACCGGACGTACCGAGTTTGGCAGAACCCTGGGAGCTTGTCGTGTATCGGGAACTTGAGCTGTCTCCAACTGTTCCATGAAGGCTTCCACATGGGATAATCCTGGTTCGCCCCCCAAACCCCGCTCACTGACAAAGTTGGCTGCACTGCGTCCGGCTCGCAAACCAAAAACCATAATCTCCAACAGGGCGTTGCCCATGAGGCGATTGTTGCCGTGCACGCCGCCGGTTACCTCCCCTGCCGCAAACAGACCGGGCATGTCGGTTCCTCCGTCAGCGGAGATGACCACCCCCCCATTTTGATAATGCAAGGTAGGAAAGGTGAGAATGGGCACTTTGCGAATATCCATGCCTTTGTGCATAAATTCACGAAAACGACCGGGGAACTCTTTTTCGATGGTGTTGCGCCCATGGATTAAATCGATCATGGGTACATCCAGCCAAACTCCAGTTCCGCCGCCGGGAGTGGGAACGCCGTTGTTGAATTCAAAGCACTCTCGCAGGATGGCGGAGGTGGTCACATCACGGGGTTCCAGACTGTTGACAAATTCATCCCCGTAGCGATTGATGATTTGCGCACCCAGTCCCCGAAATTTTTCTGTCACCAGCAGACCCAGATTGGACTCCGGAAAAGCGATTCCTGTTGGATGATACTGATTATATTGCAGATCCCGCACAGGCAACCCGGCCCGATAGGCCATCACCAGTCCATCGGCGGTGGCCCCATAATGGTTGGAGGTGGGAAATCCCTGCAGATGAATCCTACCCAACCCTCCGGTGGCAAGCACCACTGCTCCTGCCCGCACCAGTTGCAGTGCTCCGGTTAAGGCGTGCTCCAACAGGGCACCCACGGCACGACCGTTATCATCGGTCAATAATTCAACCGCAGGCGAAAAGGGCAACACAGTGATATTGGCCAGACTTTCGGCCCGATCACGAATCACCCGCATCATTTCCAAACCGGTGACATCACCGCTGGAGTGGAGACGCTTGCGGGAGGTCCCTCCTCCGTGGCGAACTTTGAGGCGACCGGTGGGATATTTATCCAGCAACATGCCCGACTCTTCCAGCCAGCCCAAGATGGCGGGACCGTCGGTGACCAGGGCTTCCACCAGGTCGGCATCGTTGGTAAAGTGGCCGCCCCCCATGACATCCAAAAAATGGGCCTGGGGTGAGTCGCACTCTTGGTCGGCGACCTGGATGCCGCCTTCCGCCATGATGGTGTTGGAATCGCCATGACGCAGTTTGGTTGCCAGGATCACTTTGGCACCGGCCTCGGCAGCAGCAATGGCCGCCACACTTCCAGCCCCACCTCCCCCAATTATCAGCACATCTGCTGTGATGGTAACTGGCATTTGACTGCCAATTTTCTCCCGAACAACGGGGCGCGGCCAAGATTCCAATAAATCTGCCAGCTCATTGGCACACACCAACCCTTTGGAAGGGCCTACCTGCAAAGCACGTTTACCATCACTGCGATAATCGGGGTGATACTCCTTGAGCCATGCCTGCCTGTCGGACAAAGACAAATAGGGAAAGACATCTCCCCGCCGATAGGCGTCGATTCGTTCAGAACGGGTCCGCTCCACCATGCGAATGGATTCTTTCAGCAGTGGCGGAAATTTTTCCAGGATATCTAAGGCCATGAACGCTCCGTCCTTGACTAGATCAGGTCTCTGCTTTCGGGCAGCCAAGTCCCCGGAGGTGCATCATCCGGTTCCCGCTCCCGTCGCTGATAGAGTACCCGCAAATCTTCCAAATCCATGGCCCGCAGCCGCCGCAGACAACGTTGGGTCTGTTCATTTTTGGCCAGCTCCATGGCCTTGACCAAATGTTCGGCCCTTGGTGCCACATAACATCCATAGTACCGACGCGCCGCAAGTGCCGCATTGGGTTGGGAAATTTGCGCCGGACAGCGCAAGGCACATACCTGGCACTGAACACAAATAAATGATTCAGCCGCCGCCCCCTTCAAATCCCCCCGCTTGATCATCCCAACATAAGCCAAAACATCAATACCCTGGGGACACAATCGCGTACACTCACCACACATGATGCAACGATTGATCTCCGGATATAACACATTCACCCGGTAAGTAGGCGAATCCCCCTCCGGTAAATGAAGATCATGAACAGCCTTATGCTGGGGAAAATAAGGCAAAGGCAATATTTCCATACCCGCCACCACCATCTGCTGACACATGAGAGCCGCCCGCAACTCATAGCCCCCACGTATGCGATAGAGAATGGCACAAGCCCCACACACCCCACCCAAACATCCCACCCCCCGCACCAATTTTTTCCCCGCCTCTTCCAAAGCAGTCAAAACGGTGTTGTGGATGGAAACTTGCAAGGGTTCTCCATCGTAGAAAATCTGGCAGGTGCCATCCATGGGCAAATCATCCAAAGCAGCATTCATTCCGCAGTGTGACCGTGAAATCGGTTCATACCCCCGTGCAGCTTTTTGCATGCATTCATTTCCATGATGCAAAAAGACACACCGTACCCTTGTCTGAAAGTCTATACTTCTAACTATAACATAATTGCCACGGGATTTTCCAGGAGGAAGCGTACAAAGACAAAAGCATCAGAATCCCGGCTAGGATTCTGATGCTTTTCATTCATGCAGCTTTCGTAGGGGATCAACGAAAGCTATGGGGGATCATGGCATGTAAAACCAAGTAAATCAAGGCTAACTGGACTGGCCCTGATAATCTTCCAGGATGGCAAGGGCCATGGTCACCCGATAATTGCGCACCTTGATGCCACAGTACTGGGATGGAATGGCGTGGGTCTGGAATCCTTCCAACTGTTCATTGAAGACGGGTTGGCTGTCGTTCATCTCGTAGGATTCCACCAACTCGGAAAGACTGCGGATCAGCTTGGACTCTTTGACCGGACGCAGGTTGCGCACATGTTCAGTTAGGAAACAGAGCTTATGAATGTTGAAAGAACGGCGTTTGTCTAAAAGCGACAAATAATCTTCCAACAATTCCCGACGTTTACTACCCGCCCAGGTGGGCATGCGGGCAAGACTAAAAGCTCTGGGACGAAAACGACGATGGGCTTCCGGTTCGGTAAGTTTGCGCAGGGTATCGGCAATTTTACCTGGAATGGGGGAGTCAATGTGCAACAGACGCAAGTAGCGTGAGATCACCACTTCCGGAACGATCAAAGGACGGGTCGAATCGCCGCACTCAACCGGGCAAGCGGTATTTTCGGCCACCAGGATACTCATGATTTGCTTGAGTTCTTCGGCATCGGTGCCGCTGTCATTCAAGACATTTTCAAAAACTTCCCGCTGTTCCAGGTTGGGGGTAAACAGGGGTGAGATCAAAATTTCGACCTCATATTCTTCCAGCTCTCCCAACTTGTCCTGGCACAAGCCGTCCAGGGGATCCGACACACTGAGACGGTTGGCAATGTGCATGGCATCCTGCTGGAGGAGAAAACGGGTTTTGGTCAGTTCTCTTCGCAGGAGTTCCAAAAGTTTTTCATTCATTGTGGAATCTCAAACAGTTGTCGGTGCATGACAGGAGAGGTGTCACCGCCGTCACCGAGGGGGACTCGGTGACGGCAGGGCATAGATTACGCTGTTCTTTTCTTGTTGTTCAACTCTTCTTCCAGATCAATATTGCGGATGCCAGCCAAGTCTTGCAGCAACCGCCAGTTTTCCAACCGTTCACGCATGGAGGTTTTCAACACTTCACTCGGTTCGCCGTGTTTGTCAAAATGCTTTTTAAAACGGCCTTCCGTGCGAGCGAAGGTGCAGAAGTCTACCCGTTCTTCGCCATTTTTGGTTTTGCGCAACAACCAGTCCCGGTTGACCGAGGGGTTGCCTTGCAGGGAGAGACGGGAAGAGAGGGTTGGGCCAGCATCCGGGTTGTAGATGAAGACCGGGAAGGCACGGGACTCCACCGCCAGGATGGCCTGGTTACAGGAAAGGTCATCGGCCACCTGATGTTCAGGCTGACAGGTGGTGTAAACGTTGATCAAAGCAGGACCATCGAAGAGAAG